>NZ_JBTZSU010000006.1:0-209947 GCF_054890965.1 Arthrobacter sp. C152 | reverse complement strand
CGCCGAGCCCGACGCCTACTGCCACGTCGACCACGACGGCTTCGCCGAGCCCGACCCCTACGTCGCCCGCGACTGTCCTGCCAACGGTCGAAACTGTAGGGTTCTCTGGCTCCGGGGATGTCTCAGATGATGCCGCCATCTGGGTTAACGCCCAGGATCCAAGCAACAGCGCCGTGATTGCCGACGACAAGGCCAGCAGCGGCGGCGGCATAGGGGTGTTCGGGATGGACGGACGCCTCATCCAGTTCCGTGCGGACGGGATGATCGGAAACGTTGACCTGCGGCCAGGGTTCCCGCTGGCCGGAAGATCGGTAGTCCTGGTGGGAGCCAACAACCGGACGAACAGTACGCTGGATCTCTACACTCTGGACACCAGCGCCAGAACCCTTTCGCCCGTTGCGGCACGCGCTATTGCCACCACCTCACCCAACTACGGGTTCTGCATGTACCGCAGCAACGTCAGCGGCAAGTTCTACGGGTTCGTCACACCCTATTCATCAGGATCAGCGCAGGAATTTGAGCTGAAGGACAATGGTGCAGGGCTAGTGGATGCAGTTCTTGTACGCACTATTTCGGTGGCCAGCACAACCGAAAGCTGTGTTGCCGACGACGAGCTGGGATACGTCTACTTCGGCGAGGAAGACGTTGCGATCTGGAAGTACGGGGCCGAGCCTGGTGCAGGGGAGTCCCGGGTGGCCGTCGACAAGGTAGGGGCAGGCCATCTGGTAGCAGACATTGAAGGCATGAGCATCGAGTACGGCTCAAACGGCGGCGGCCACCTCTTCGTGTCAAGCCAAGGGGACTCCACCATCTGTGCCTATGACAGGGCGGGCAGTAATACCTTCCTGAAGAAGTTCACCGTAGGAGCCAACGGCACGATCGATGCGGTCACAGCTACGGACGGTGTGGATGTCACCGCCAAGAACGTTGGTTCTCAATTCCCTTACGGTTTGTTGGTAGTGCATGACGACGTTAACACCGGCGGCACTACGTCCAACCTGAAGTACGTCCCGCTGGAACACGTCTTTCCATAGGAGCATCCGGACCACGCAGCCTGTAGCACCGCCCGCACGTGGACGAGGGCCGAATATGACGCCAGATGAACGTGCGTGACCCCCCGTTTCCGCTTCATTGAACGGGTTTGGGCCACTCCCTATGGTGAAACAATGACTAGTTCCAAGCCCGGGATGACCCGCATCGTGGCAGGCGAAAGCGCGGTTCCCAAGCGCAAGCGTGCCATCGAGGCCGCCCTGGCCATCGGGCTGGTCCTCTTGATCGCCGTCGGGGCCATTGTGGCCTCGAACGTCTCCCGCAACACCGAGGCCCAGGCGGCGGAGCCCAGCCCTGCGGCCGAGCTGAAGCTTGGCTACTTCGGCAACGTCACGCACGCCCCCGCCCTGGTGGGCATCACAAAAGGACTCCTGCAGCAGGCCCTCGGCAGCACAAAGCTGAGCACCGAAACGTTCAACGCCGGCCCGGCCGCCATCGAGGCGCTCAACGCCGGTGCCATCGACGCCGCCTACATCGGCCCCAACCCGGCCATCAACTCCTTCGCCAAGAGCCAGGGCCAGTCCGTCCGGGTCATCGCGGGGGCCGCTGCCGGCGGCGCCCAGCTGGTGGTCAGGCCCGGCATCACCTCCGCAGCGGACCTGAAGGGCAAGACCCTCGCATCCCCGCAGCTCGGCGGAACCCAGGACGTCGCGCTCCGCGCCTGGCTGTCCTCGCAGGGCTACCGGACGGACGTCAACGGCAGCGGCGACGTCGCCATCAACCCCACGGACAACGCCCAGACCCTGAAGCTGTTCCAGGACGGAAAGCTCGACGGCGCGTGGCTGCCTGAGCCGTGGGCGTCACGGCTGGTGCTCCAGGCCGGAGCCAAGGTCCTGGTGGACGAAAAGGACCTCTGGGACGGCACCGGAACCGGCAAGCCCGGCGAGTTCCCCACCACCATCCTGATCGTGAACCAGAAGTTCGCCGCCGACCACCCGGACACGGTGAAGGCACTGCTGAAAGGCAACGCGGCGTCCGTGGCGTGGCTCAACTCGGCGCCCGCCGACGAGAAGGCCGGCGTGATCAACTCCGCGCTGAAGGAAACCGCCGGCGCGGCCCTGCCCGCCGACGTCCTGGACCGGTCGCTGGCCAATATCACCTTCACCCTGGACCCCCTTGCGGGCAGCTACCCGAAGCTGCTGCAGGACGGCGTGGATGCCGGCACCACCAAAAAGGCCGACCTCAACGGACTCTTTGACCTCCGGGCACTCAACGACATCACGGGCACCAGCAAGATCCCGGCAGCCGGCCTCGGCCAGGACTGACCCCACCCTCTACCTAAGGACGGCACCATGCCAGTCGTACTGGAACACCTGGGCAAGCGCTTCGGCGACGGCGCCCCGGTACTGGACGACGTCAACGCCAACATCGAACGCGGCGAGTTCGTCGCCCTCCTCGGTGCCTCCGGCTGCGGCAAGTCCACCCTCCTGAACATCATCGCGGGGCTGGAAGCGCCGACGTCGGGCGCCCTGGAAGTGCCCAGCGACGGTGCCGCGTTCATGTTCCAGGACGCCGCCCTGTTCCCGTGGCTGACGGCCCGGGAGAACATCGAACTGGCCCTGAAGCTGCGCGGCGTGGGCAAGGCCGAACGCCGCGCCAAGGCCCAGGAACTGCTGGAACTGGTGCATCTGGGCGCGGCAGGGGACAAGCGCCCGCACGAGCTCTCCGGCGGCATGCGCCAGCGCGTGTCCCTGGCCCGTTCCCTCGCCCAGGACCGGCAGCTGCTGCTCATGGATGAGCCGTTTGCCGCACTCGATGCCATCACCCGCGACCTGCTGCACGACGAGCTTGAGCGCATCTGGAAGGAAACCGGACGCACCATCGTCTTCGTCACCCACAACGTCCGCGAAGCCGTCCGGCTGGGCCAGCGCGTGCTGCTGCTGTCCTCCCGTCCTGGCCGCGTGGTCCAGGAGTGGGCTGTCACCGAGGAACACCGAACCGACGCCGGGCTCGCCGGCCAGCTGACCGGGGTCATCACCGCCCGGCTGCGGGAGGAGATTCGCCGCCATGCCAAGTAACCCCACCCCCGTCGTCGAGGAGAAGCCGGTGGCCGAGCCTGTCGAAACCGGGCCCGCCGAAGCCCGCGAGCACGTCCACGCCGCCCTGACCCGGACGTCCACCGGCCACGAGGACCTGCGGGAACTCGAGTCCGGCCTGGACTCCCTGCAGTCGGACGCCGTCCGCAAGCACCGGATCGACTGGACCCGGATCCTGCTGCCGATCGCGGCCCTGGTGGTCCTGGTGCTGGTCTGGCAGTTCTACGTCTCGCTAGGGTTCAAGCGCCGCGACCAGGTTCCCGGGCCCCTTGATGTGGTCAACCAGCTGGCTGTCCTCTGGGGCGAAGACAAAGTCCAGGAGTCGGTGTGGACCTCGCTGCAGCGCGGCATCGTCGGCTTCGTCATCAGCGTTGCCATTGCCACCCCGGTGGGCCTGCTGCTGGCGCAGGTTGCCCCGCTGCGCCGCGCCTTCGGCCCGCTGATCTCCGGCCTTCAGGTGCTGCCGTCCGTGGCCTGGGTGCCGGCGGCCATCATCTGGTTCGGCCTGAGCGACGCGACCGTCTATTTCGTGGTGTTCATGGGCGCCATCCCGTCCATCATCAATGGCCTCATTTCCGGCGTGGACCAGATCCCGCCGCAGTACCGCCGGGTGGGAACTGTTCTTGGCGCCTCGCGGCTGCAGATGGCGCTGCAGGTCATCCTTCCGGCCGCGCTGCCCGGCTACCTCGGCGGCCTCAAGCAGGGCTGGGCCTTCTCCTGGCGGTCGCTCATGGCCGCGGAAATCATCGCCGTGGGCGGCACCATCGGCTTCGGCCTGGGCTCGCTGCTGGACCAGGGCCGGCAGCTGTCCGACATGGCGGTGGTCATGGCCGCGATCCTGCTGATCCTCGCGGTCGGCATCCTGATCGAGCTGCTGGTCTTCGGGCCCATCGAGAAGCGGCTTCTGCGCCGCCGCGGCCTGCTGGCCGGCAGCACGCGCTGACCCGGCCCCGCACTCAACCCCTGCACGAGCCCGACGGCGACCTCCCGCCGTCGGGCTCTGCCGTTCCCGCGCGCCTTCCGCGGCGGTCCCGGGGCCTCGCCGGCGCCAGCACCCCTTTGTGACGCAGCGTTACCTTACGTGAACTGGTGTTGCTCGGCCGTTGTTGACGATTGTGACGCGGCCCTACCGTTGATTCATGGCAATTCAGGATATTTACCCCACGGCGCTGCGGCTGCTCGGCCGCCCCGTGCTGGTGGTCGGCGGCGGCCCGGTCGCTGCCCGCCGTGCCAAGGGGCTGCTCGACGCCGGTGCCGTGGTCACCGTCGTGGCCCCGGTTGCCTCGTCCGCGCTCCAGGAGATGGCCGACGCCGGCCTGCTCACCTGGGCAGCCCGGGCCTATGACTCCAAGGATGTCGACGGCGTCTGGTTCGTCCAGACCGCCACCGGCGATCCCGGGGTGGACGCCCGGGTATCGGCCGACGCCGAGGCGCAGCGCGTCTGGTGCGTCAACGCCTCCGACCACGAAGCCTCCGCCGCCTGGACGCCCGCCGTCGCCGAGGTGGACGACGTCAAGATCGCCGTCAACGCCGGGGGAGACCCGCGCCGCGCCATGGCCGTGCGCGACGCCGTCGCCACCGCCCTCGAAACCGGCGACCTGCCCCTCCGCCGCCGCCGTGCCCACCGCGGATCCGTTGCCCTCGTCGGCGGCGGCCCCGGCGATACCGGGCTCATCACCGTCCGCGGCCGCCGGCTGCTGGGCCAGGCCGACGTCGTCGTCGCCGATCGGCTCGGCCCCCGCGAACTCCTGAACGAACTCGCCCCCGACGTCCGCGTCATCGAGGTCGGCAAGACCCCCGGACACCACCCCGTCCCGCAGGCGGAGATCAACCGCATCCTCGTCGAGGAAGCCCTCGAGGGGCACCGCGTGGTCCGGCTCAAGGGCGGCGATCCCTACGTCCTGGGCCGCGGCGGCGAGGAAGCCGAATACTGCCGCCAGCACGGAGTCGAGGTCGAGGTGGTCTCCGGTGTCACGTCCGCCATCTCCGTTCCCGCGGCCGCCGGAATCCCCGTCACGCACCGCGGCCTGGCCAAGGGCTTCAGCGTGGTCACCGGCCACGAGGAGCTCTCGGAGGTCCCGGCCCGCGCCGACCACACCATCGTCCTGCTCATGGGCGTCGGCCAGCTGCGCGAATCCGCGTCCGCGCTGGGCGAAGCCGGCCTGCCCGCCGGCACCCCTGTTGGTATCGTGGAAAACGGCTATTTGCCCAACCAGCGCGTCACCATCGGCACCCTCGGTTCCATCGCCGACCAGGCCGAGGCGGCCGGCGTCGCAAATCCTGCCGTGATTGTCATCGGTGATGTGGTGCGCGTGAGCCCGTTCGCGCCGCCGCACTTCAAGACCGCTGACTACAGCACCACCACCCCCAATAAGCCCCGCAAGACCGCCCTCACCACCTGAAACCCATCGATTGCTCCGTAACTGCCGTTATGAGCCTTCAAAACGGCAGTTACTCAGCAATCGATGCAGAAGCAAAGGAACACAGCCGTGTCATCAAGCACTACCGTAGGTTCTGCCGAACGCCCGCTGCGCGTCGCCGTCGTGGGCTCCGGCCCGGCCGGCGTCTACGCCGCGGACATCCTCACCAAGAGCGAGGCCGTCAAGAGCGGCGAGCTGACCGTGAGCATCGACCTCTTTGACCGCTACCCGGCACCCTACGGCCTGATCCGCTACGGCGTCGCCCCGGACCACCCCCGCATCAAGGGCATCGTCAACGCCCTGCACAAGGTCCTGGACCGCGGCGACATCCGCTTCTTCGGCAACGTGGACTACGGCACGGACCTCACCATCGAGGACCTGCGCCAGCACTACGACGCCGTCATCTTCGCCACCGGCGCCATCAAGGACGCGGACCTGAACATCCCCGGCATCGAGCTCGAGGGTTCCTTCGGCGGCGCCGACTTCGTCTCCTGGTACGACGGCCACCCGGACGTGCCGCGCGAGTGGCCGCTGGACGCCAAGGAAATCGCCGTCCTGGGTAACGGCAACGTGGCCCTGGACGTGGCCCGGGTCCTGTCCAAGCACGCCGACGACCTGCTCACCACCGAGATCCCGGAGAACGTCTACGCGGGCCTGAAGAACTCGCCCGTGACCGACGTGCACGTCTTCGGCCGCCGCGGCCCGGCCCAGGTCAAGTTCACCCCCCTGGAGCTGCGCGAGCTGTCCCACTCCAAGGACGTGGACATCATCCTGTACCCGGAGGACTTCGAGTTCGACGAGGAATCGGACCGCCAGATCCAGAGCAACAACCAGACCAAGACCATGGTCGGCACGCTCACCAACTGGATCGCCGAGCAGCCCGAGGACCTCTCCGAGCTCAAGGCCTCCCGCCGGCTGCACCTGCACTTCCTGCACAGCCCGGTGGAGATCTACGACGACGCCGAGACCCCCGGCAAGGTGGCCGGCATCAAGTTCGAGCGCACCGAGCTGGACGGCACCGGCAACGCCCGCGGCACCGGTGAGTTCGTGGACTACCCGGTCCAGGCCGTGTACCGCGCCATCGGCTACTTCGGCTCCGCCCTGCCGGACGTCGAGTTTGACCACAAGAAGGGCGTCGTGACGAACGACGGCGGCCGCGTCCTGGACGCCGACGGCCAGCACGTGCCGGGCCTCTACGCCACCGGCTGGATCAAGCGCGGACCCGTCGGCCTGATCGGCCACACCAAGGGCGACGCCCTGGAGACCGTGACCTACCTCCTCGAAGACCGCGAAAACCTCCCGGTTGCCGAGGCACCCGCCGAGGACGCCGTCGTCGAACTCCTCGACGCCCGCGGCGTGAAGTTCACCAGCTGGGAAGGCTGGCTGGCCCTGGACGCGCACGAGCTCGCCCTCGGCGCGGCCGCCACCGAGGCCGGCGGCTCGCACGGCGTCGAGGTCAAGCGTGAGCGCATCAAGGTGGTGCCGCGCGAGGACATGGTCGCCATCTCCCGCGACGGCGTGGCCGCGCAGGTCTAACGGCCCTCAAACAACAGGGAGCCGCGGAACCATTGGGGTTCCGCGGTTCCCTGCTTTTAACCCCGGCGCGCTATTTTCCTGCGCCGCCCGCCGCCATGAGCTCCAGCCGCCGCAGGGTCTCCCGGTTGCGTGCCGAAATCACGGGGTCGCGGAGGAACCTGGGAACCAGCTTGCCCGGCCCCTTGATGGCGTCCTCGGCGATGGTCACTTTGCAGCCATCTCCAAGTTGCTCAAGGGTGATGTCCACCTTGGCCTCGCCCATCGGCCAGCCCCGGGCGACGAGTTCCAGCGAGCGGCCGGGCTGGACGGCGGTCACTTTGGTGCTGTCGTCGATCACCAGCGGCCAGGCCCCCACGGAATGGTGCAGCCGGGCACCCACCTGCGGCCATTCGGCATCCACGTCCCGGATCCGCGACGCGCCCACCACCCACCCGGAATACAGCCAGCCGTCGGCAATGACGCGCCAGACGTCGGCCGCCGGTGAATTGAACTGCTGCGAAACGGTGGACATCGTGTTCCTTCCGGTTGCGGTAGTGCTTTCCTGGCCCGGGTGCGTTTGCTCACCCGGGCGGTGTACGACGGCGGGAGGTGCGGGCCGCTGGGGGCTACATGCGGCCGAACCGGGCACGGATCAGGGCGAAGATGCCGTAGGCGATGAAACCCGCGCCGATGGCCACCAGGACATAGGGGCCGAGCGGATGGTCCCGCAGGGCCTTGAGGCTGCCGTCCAGCCCCGTGGATTCGTCCGGCCGGTGCTTCGCGGCCGCGACCACGAACAGCAGCCCGGTGAGGTTCAATGCCACGCCCTTGGCCACGTGTCCCGTCACCCCGAGGCCGTCGATGAACCTGCCCCGCCGGGTGCCGTCGAAATGGTAGAGCTCCTCCTTGAAGCCGCGGCGGAACCCTTTGAGTACGAAGTAGATGCCAATGCCCAGGACGGTCAGGCCCAGCCCCACGAGCGCCCACACGCCAAAAGCGCTGTCCATCAGCCGCTCGCTGAAATCCCGGGTGCTGTCGCCGGAATCGCTGCGCATTCCCAGCGCGAAGTTGGCGAAGGTCAGCCCCACGCTGCCGTAGGCGATGGCCAGGAACCCGGACGAGACCAGCTTGGCGAGCCGCTCCTTGCGGGGCTTGCCCCGCATCCGAAGGGTGGCCTCGCTGGCCTGCCACAAAGCCAGCCCGAAGCAGGACACCACGCACGCCCACATCACCGCCGGCCCCCACGGGTTGTCCGCCAGCTGCGCGATGGCGCCGGTAGGCTCGGCCTCGCCGGGATGACCCAAAGCGATGGCGATTGCAATGGCGCCGACAATGATGTGCAGCAGCGCCATGACGGCGAATCCGGCCCGGGCCAGGACGTCCAGGATCTTGTGGTTGGACGCCTCCTCGACGGCGTCCGCCGCCTGGCTGAGCATGGATTCGCCTTCGGACACGGTTCAGCCGTTCATGGGCCCCTCGGCCCGCAGCTTCTCCGCGCCGGGCCCCTCCACATGCACGGTGCAACGGACCACGAGCCGGCCCGGGGCGTTGTCCAGCTCCACCAGGGAGTCGTCCCCGCTGAGGACCGTGAACACTTCGGAGCCCGCAACCACGCCCACACCCTTGGCCTTCGCTGTCTCGGAGGCGTTCCCGAACGCCTCGCGCTGCAGGCCTTCCACGTAGTTTCCGTCGTCTTCACGGGCCGGGTCCCCGAAGGCCCAGCCGAACAATGTCCCTGTCATTCCCATGGCGACGATATTACGCGGTCGGCCCCGTTCGAGACGGGCTTTCTTAACATTAGTAAGTGTGCTTACCATGGGCTGCACCATACCTTGATGGGACTCGGCAAGTGAAGCCCGCGCAGGCGGCAATCGGAAAAGTTCACAACGTTAGGAATGCACATCATGGCAGGAAATCTCATCGCCCGTTCGGTTCACGACCTGACGGCAGCGGCATGGTTCGGCGGATCCCTGATGGGCGCCATCGGCTTGAACGGGGCAGCGGCACAGGCCAAGGACCCCACTGAGCGCACCCGGCTTTCCAGCGCCGGCTGGATGAAGTGGGCGCCGTTCCAGACCGCGGCGTTCGCGTCCCACCTTGTGGCGGACCTCGCCATCGCCTGGGAAAACAAGGGCCGCATCGCCAAGCAGGAAGGCGTGGCACGCGACACCGTCATCAAGACGGCCGTAACGGTGGCGGGCGCCGCGGTGACCCTCTACTCCGGCATGCTGGGCAAGAAGGTGGAGAAGCTTGCCGGCGAAGGCGCGGAGGGGGCCACCGAGCCGCATGCCGCAGCCTCGGACGAGCTGAAGGCCGCGCAGCAGCAGCTCAAGATGCTGCAGTGGGTGATCCCGGGCTTCGCCGCGCTGGTGATCATCCTGGGCGCCAAGCACGGCGAGATGCAGCGGCCCAAGAACGTGTTCGCGGGCCTGCGCCGCGAGTAGGGCATGCAGTAGGAACAGGGCGTACGACGGCGGTTCGGCACCTTGGGTGCCGGACCGCCGTCGCGCTGTGTGGCCGCGGAAGACCCGGGTCCGGACCCTAGACAGGCTGGGTGTTGGCCGGCGGCAGGTCCGGGTTCATGTCCTTCAGGTTCGGGTCTTCTGCCGTCCAGACCTGGATGATGGCCCAGGCCACCGCGGCCAGCGGAACGGACAGCACGGCCCCCACGATCCCGGCCAGGATGGTGCCGGCGGTCAGCGCCATCAGGATCACCAGGGCGTGCAGCTGCAGGGACTTGCCCATGACGACCGGCTGCAGCAGGTCGCCCTCGAGCTGGTTGACCGCGACGACGACGGCCACCACGATCAGTGCCACCACCGGCCCGTTCGCCACAAGCGCCACGAGGGCGGCCAGGATGCCGGCGATGGTTGCGCCCACGAGCGGGATGAAGGCGGTGATGAAGACGATGATGGCGAGCGGGATGGCCAGCGGCACCTGCATGATCAGCAGGGCAGCGCCGATCGCCACCTTATCCACCAGGGCAACGATCGCCGTGCCGCGGACGTAGCCGCCCAGAACTTCAAGGGTGCGGCGTCCGGCGCGGCGGAGTTTGGCTTCGCGCTGCCCGGAGAAGGGGCGCAGGAGGAAGTTCCAGATCTTGGCGCCGTCCTTAAGGAAGAAGAACAGGATGACCACCATGAGGCTGGCCCCGGCAATGAACTCGGTGACCAGGGACAGTCCGGTGACGGCGCCGGAGCGGACCTGGCTGCTGGTGGCGAACTGCACCACGGCCCCGCGTGCCTGGTTGAGCTGCTCCTGCTCAATCGGCACCGGGCCCGTCAGGAGGAACCGCTCCAGCTCGTCGAGCCCGGACGAGGCCTGCGCGGCCAGTTCGCCCCACTGGTTGCGCACGGAGAAGTAGATCACGGTGGAGACGCCGGCCAGGATTACCAGCAACGCCACGAAGGCGAGGCCCGTGGCCAGTCCGCCCGGGATCCCGCGGCGCCGGAGCATGTTCACGAAGGGGCCGATGGCTGCGGCCAGGATCAGTGCGATCAGCGCGGGGATGACCAGCAGCTTGATCTGCATCAGGGCGAAAATGGACACCGCGACAACCAGTACCACCAGCAGGACCTGCGCCGCCCGGGTGCCTACACGGCCCAGCCCGTCGGACCAGAGTGCGGCCGGGGGCCTGGGGGCCGTTGCATGCGGTGCCGCGGTTTCGGACGCCGCAAGCCCCGCCGGCGGCCCCGCCGTGGATGTTGGCTGCGCCGTGGATGTTGGCTCCGCCGTGGGTTCGGGCCAGCCGGCCCGCTCTGGCCGGGAGGTGCGCGCTGGTCCCGACATGGGAACTCCTCAATCATCGGCGGCGGCTCCCCGGGAACGGACAGCACGAATACCTGTGTTAGATAGTAAGCCTACTGACTGGTTTCGCCGGATGTCACCGCCGCCAGCGAGGCGCATGTTCCGCCACGACGCGCATAACCATTCCCGCGGCGCATATTCCCCGGCGCACACCGAATATCGGGCGCGGCAGGGAATGTGCGCGTCGAATTTGGCGGGGCCTATTCGGCAAGCCACTCCGCGCACGAGTTCAGGTTCCGGTTCACGGTGGCGACCGCGGCCTCCTCATCCCGCCTCTGGATGGCTTCGAGCAACGCTTCATGCCCTTCGCGGGGCAGCCCGTTAAAGCCCGGGCGGGCATGCTGTGCCAGCAGGTCCTGGTGGAACACCGCGCCGAAGCTGGCGTAAAGCTCATGCAGCAGCGGGTTGGCCGACGCCTGGGCCACGCGGACATGGAAGCCCCAGTCGGCCCCCGCCCAGGCTTCGAAGTCCCCCATGTTCCAGGCCTGGTCCCTGACGGCGAGGAGCCCGCGCAGGGCCGCGACGTCGTCGTCCGTTGCGTGCCGGGCGGCCAGCCGGGCCGCCTGCGTGTCCAGCCCCAGCCGGACCTCAAGGATGTGCTGCTCGGTGTGGTCCTGGTACATCCGGCGGGCCGCGCCGGACATCTCGCTGGTGGCCCGCACATAGGTCCCGTCGCCGCGGCGGACCTCCAGCATCCCGCCGTGGGCGAGGGCCTTGACCGCCTCGCGGAGGGTGCCGCGGGACACGCCCAGCCGGGCCATCAACTCGGGCTCGGACGGGATCCGCTGGTTCAGCGGCCACTCGCCCGAATGGACCATTTCCCGCAGCTTGGCGGTGACTTCATCGGCCAGCGGAGGCCGGACGGACGGACTCAAGGTCATCTACTTCCCTCCCGTGAAAGCGCGGCCGGTGAGCAGGTGCGCCACCGCGATCTGGACCACGGCCAGCACCAGAAGCAGGGCCAGGGGCAGGGTCCAGCCCCCGGTGGCGCTGTGCATCAGGCCCATGCCGAACGGCCCCGCCGTGGCCAGCAGGTAGCCGGAGGACTGGGCCAGCGTGGACAGTGCGGTGGTTTCGGCGGTGCTCGTTCCGCTGCGGCTGATCATCACCATCACCAGCGGGAAGATGCCCAGCCCGAAACCCATCAGGACGGCCGGGACAACAGCCAGGACCGTGGGGAGAAGGAGCAGCGCCGCGATGCCCGCCACCATGGTGATGCTCACCAGGTAGAACGCCGGGCGCAGCATCCGGGGACGGGATCCGATCGCGATCAGCACCATGCCGGCCGGTACCGACACCAGCTGCATCACGCCGAACATCAGCCCGCTGTCCGAGGCGCTCATGCCCATGGTGGTGAGCATGTACGGGAACCAGCTCAGCAGGGCGTACGCGAGCAGGGCCTGCAGGGTGAAGATCGCGGTCAGCAGCAGGCCCTTGCGAGTGCGCAGCAGCGGCCAGGGGGACACATGTCCCGCCGCGGTCCGGACCGTGTTGCGGTGGGCATGCAGCGCCACGGGCAGGAAGCCCAGCAGCGCCGCGACGGCCGCGATGCCCACGGCGCCCACGGCGGCGGACGGCGAGCCCAGCGCGTGGGCCAGCGGCACGACGGCCACGGACGTCAGGGTGCCGCCGGTGGTCATGGTCAAGGTGTAGACGGCGGTCATGAGCGACGTGCGGGCGGCGAAGTATTCGCGGATGAAGGACGGCATGGCCACGTTGCAGACGGCCAGCCCGGACATGCCCACCACGCTGCCGGCAACCAGCATCCCGGTGGCGGGGATGCCCCGCAGCAGGAGTCCGCCTGCCAGCATGGCCAGTGCCAGGAGGATCGCCTTTTCGACGCCGAGCTTCCCGGTGAGCCACGACGTGGTGGCTCCGGCGACGGCGAAGCACAGGGTGGGGATGGAGGGGATAATCGCCGCCACCAGGGCGCCGTAGCCCAGCACCTCCTGCAGGTCGTGCAGCAGTGCCGAGGCGCCCGTGATCCCGGCGCGCAGGTTCAGCCCGATCAGCACCAGGGCGATGACGCCGAACACGACGGCGGAGCGCGGCCGGGCAGGTGCCGGTGCCGGTGCCGTTGCGGAAGCGGGGGCGGCGGCCGGCGCCGCTGCCGGGCCGGTGGCTGTGCGGCTGGGGGAGGGTGGGGTGGCGGGCATACCATCCAGCTTAAAGGTTAGACGTTTGATGTTTGCGCTTTTGTGGCCAACCTCTCCCGGCGTGCCCGGCCCGGGGAATAGACTGCCAACGGGCCGGCGGCAGGCGTGGTCCGGACACGGCGGACACGCGGAAGGATGGCTGTGGAGGCTTCCGAGGGACTCGAGATCGAGAAGAAGTACGACGTCGGCGCCGGCGCCACGGTGCCGGCGCTGGAGAACGCGCAGGGGGTGGCGCGGGTGGGCAAGCCCCATACCGATGTCCTGGAAGCGGTCTACTTCGATACCGACCGGCAGGTCCTGGCGGGCCGGCGCATCACGCTGCGGCGCCGGACCGGAGGCAAGGATGCCGGATGGCACCTGAAGCTGCCGCCCCACGCTGCCGTCCCCGGTGACGTGCCCCGGCGGAGGGAAATGCACGCACCCCTGGGCAGGCCCGACGTCGTGCCGGACAGCCTGCTCACCCACCTGCAGGCCTACCTGCGCGGCGCGGTCCCAGTTCCAGTGGTCCGGCTGCAGACCCGCCGCACCACGTATCCGCTCTACGCCGACGACGGCGTGCACCTCGCCGACCTCGCCGACGACCAGGTCACCGCCGAGCGGCTCGAAGGCGGCAAAGCGCAGCCGGCCGGGGAACGGCAGCAGTGGCGCGAATGGGAACTGGAACTGGTCCACGGGGAGCCCGGCCTCTTCACGCCGGTGGAGGAACTGCTGACCGCCGCCGGGGCGCGGCCCGCCGGCCACGCCTCCAAACTCGCCCGCGCCCTGGGCGCGGGCAAGCCGCCGAAGAAGCCTGCCGCCGAAGGCTTCCCGGCTGCCGGGGACGAAAGCAGCCGCCCCCTCCTTGCCGGAAAGCGTGCCCCGGCCGCCGCCGTCGTCACCGTGTACGTGGCCGGGCAACTGGAGGAGATCCTCGCCAGGGACGCCGCGGCCCGGCTGGAGGATGCCGACGCCGTCCACGACATGCGCTCCGCGGCCCGCCGCATCCGGTCCGTCCTGGCAGCGTACGCCAAGCTTTACCGTGCCTCCCCGGTGCGGCGGCTGCGCGACGAGCTGCAGTGGCTGGGCAGGGTGCTCGGCCAGCCCCGCGACGCCCACGTCCTGCGGGAGGACCTGCGCGGCCAGCTGGGTGAACTGCCGCCCGGGGATGGCGCAGCCGCCGCCACGGAACGGCTGCAGCGGCGCACCGGCGAGGATTTCGACGCCGCATACCGCCTCCTCCAGGACGCGCTCGCCTCCGAACGCTACTTCAGGCTCCTGGACAAACTGGAGGATTTCCGCGACAACCCGCCCGTGCGCGCCGAAGCCGTGGCACCGGGGCAGCGGGCGTCCGCGAAGGCCGTGGACAAGGCCGCCAAGCGGCTCCGGCGCTCGCAGAAGGCTGCCAGGGACGCCCGGCGCGGCACCGACCAGGACCGCGCCCTGCACCAGGTCCGCAAGGACGCCAAACGGCTGCGCCATGTGGCCGAATCCGCAGCCTTGGTCCGGGCCAAGCGCGCCGGCAAGGTGGCCAAGGCGGCACAGCGGCAGCAAAAGATCCTGGGCCGCTTCCAGGACGCCGTGGTGGCCCGCACCCTCCTGTCCGACATTGCCGCGGAGCACACCGAACCGGCCACCGCCGCCGTGTATGCCGGCCTGCTGGACCGGCAGGAGGAACGGATGCTCGAAGCCCGCGCCAAGTACCGGAAAGCCCGGAAGAAGTCGCGGGCACTGCTGCGCGGCGGGGTCCTCTGACTCCCGCTCCCGGCCCTTACTTGCCCTGCCGCGCCGACAGCCTGGCCACGGCCAGAGCCAGCCACAGCTGCACCCGGTCCGCGGTGACCGAGGGGTCGTACCCGGTCAGTTCGGTGATCTGCGCCAGCCGGTACCGCACGGTATTGCGGTGCAGCGTGAGCTCCTCCGCCACCGCCGCCACAGAGCCGTTGTTGTTCAGGTAGCTCTCCAGCGTGGTCATCAGCTCGGCCCCGTGCGCGGCGTCGAAGCTCCGCAGCGGGTTCAGCGACTCGTGGGCCATGTCCGCCAGCGGCACATCCTCGCTGGCGAGCAGCAGCGAGGTCAGGCTCAGCCGCTCCGGCTCGTTGACCGGCAGGCCGTGGCTGGCCGCGTCCCGCGCCTCGAAGTAGCTCCACCGCAGCCCGTTCGGCTTGGTGTAGGCGCCGCCGATGCCGATCGTCGCATGGATCCCCGCCTCCGCAAGGTGGTCGCTCAGCTTCCGTGCCAGCGCAGGCGCCGCCCCGCCGTCGTCATTGACCACCAGCACCAGGTCCTTGCCCACGACGGCGGCCACGGACTTCTCCAGTTCGTGCGGCACCGACGTGCTGCCCAAGGCCTTTCCGTGCGCCGCCGAAACCGCCAGCAGCACCACGTTCTTGCGGGTGCTGTTCACGCCCACGCCCGCCAGCCGGCGCTGCGCCTCGCTGGTCTCCAGCGCCCCGTGGATCACGTCCTCCAGCACCTGCCCGCACAGGGCGCGCTGGGCCTGGCGCTGCTTGACCATGTTGTTCAGCTCCACGCTGATCAGGTTCTGGGCGTAGCCGATGATGCCCGTGTCCTCGAACGGCTGCCGGACCCACAGGGTGCAGGCGTCACGCCGGCCGGTGGGCACCGGGTAGCTGGACCAGGTGTCCGCGGAGGGGTGGCTGGTGCTGCTGTTGTACAGCTGCGCCGTGAACTGGGTCAGCGCAACGTCGGTACGCAGCATCCCGCCCAGGTTCTTCAGCAGCTCGGCCAGGCCGCCGCCGGTCAGCAGGGCCCTTGCCAGCACCTGGTGCCCCGCGATCAGCCGCTCCAGTTTGGCGTAGTGGTCCGCCGACTGGGCGTCCGCCACCAGCTTGGTGATGGCGATGAACGGGGTTTCGTACGGCACCTCCACCACCGGCAGGCCCCAGCGGTTGGCCTCGGCCAGCAGGGCCGGCGGCACCGCCTCATGCGAAAGCCCGATGCCGAACCCGATGCCCACCGCGCCGGCCCGCTGTACCTGCCGGACAAAACGCCGCTGCTCAGGGGCGGACCGCAGCCGCAGGCCGGTGGTGAGGACCAGTTCCCCGCCGTTGAGGAACCGCTGCGGATCCTCCAACTCGGTCACCGCCACCCAGTTGATGTCCTGGTGCCAGGTGGTCTCCGCGATGCCCGCCTTTGACAGGTGGAGCGAGGTCACGCCCACCAGGGCGGCAAGGGAAATGGCCATAAGGCAAGGATAAACGTGAGCTGGGCAACCGCACTAAACCCTGTCCGCAAGGGTGTGCAGGTGGCTATTCACCATGGCCTGGTGCTGGCATAGGCTCAAGGCAGTTCCATCCACCCGCCCTGGTCCATTCGCTCTGGTGCCGATGGCTCCAATGAAAGAGGTTGCACACCGTGGTCCAAACCTTGCAGAACTTCATCAACGGGAAGTTCGTGACCCCCGCCGGCACCGTTCTGCTGGATGTGGTTAACCCCGCCACCGGCGACGTCGTGGCGCAGTCACCCGTGTCCGTGCAGGCCGACGTGGATGCCGCCATGGACGCAGCGAAGGACGCCTTCAAGACCTGGAAGCACACCACCCCGGGCCAGCGCCAGCTGATGCTGCTCAAGCTCGCCGACGCCATCGAGGCCAACAGCGACGAACTCGTCGAGGCCCAGCACCGCAACACCGGCCAGGTCCGCTCCCTCATCGCCTCCGAGGAAGTCGCCGCCGGCGCCGACCAGCTGCGCTTCTTCGCCGGTGCCGCCCGCATCCTGGAAGGCAAGTCAGCCGGTGAGTACTTCGAGGGCCACACCTCCTACGTCCGCCGTGAACCCATCGGTGTCGTGGCCCAGGTGGCCCCCTGGAACTACCCGTTCCTGATGGCCATCTGGAAGATCGGCCCCGCCCTGGCAGCCGGCAACACCGTGGTCCTCAAGCCCTCCGACACCACCCCCGAATCCACCCTGGTGCTGGCCCGGCTCGCCGGGGACATCTTCCCCGCCGGCGTCCTGAACGTGGTGCTGGGCACCGGCGAAACCGGGGCCATGATGGTGGAGCACAAGGTCCCGGGGCTGGTTTCCATCACCGGCTCCGTCCGCGCCGGCATCGCCGTCGCCTCCGGCGCCGCCAAGGGCCTCAAGCGCGCCCACCTGGAGCTCGGCGGCAAGGCTCCGGCCATCGTCTTCAAGGACGCCGACATCAAGAAGAGCGCCGCGGCCATCGCCGAATTCGCGTTCTTCAACGCCGGCCAGGACTGCACCGCCATCACCCGGGTGCTCGTGGAGGAGTCCGTGCACGACGACGTCGTGGCCGCCATGGTGGAGCACACCCGGACCCTGCACACCGGCTCGCAGAACGACGAGGACAACTACTTCGGCCCGCTGAACAACATCAACCACTTCAATGCCGTGACCTCGGTCGTGGAGAACCTGCCCGCGAACTGCCGGATCGAAACCGGCGGCCACCGGGCGGGGGAGAAGGGCTTCTTCTTCGAACCCACCATCGTCACCGGCGCCAAGCAGACCGACGACATCGTGCAGAAGGAGACCTTCGGCCCCGTCATCACGGTGCAGAAATTCAGCACCGAGGAAGAGGCCGTGGCCATGGCCAACGACGTCGACTACGCCCTGGCCTCAAGCGTCTGGACCACCAACCACGGCACCGCCATGCGCCTGAGCCGCGACTTGGACTTCGGCGCCGTGTGGATCAACACGCACATCCTCCTCACCGCCGAAATGCCCCACGGCGGCTTCAAGCAGTCCGGCTACGGCAAGGACCTCTCCATGTACGGCGTGGAGGACTACACGCGCATCAAGCACGTCATGTCCGCCCTCGACGCCTGAGTATTTCCCACCACCAGCACTGAAAGTAACCCCATGACCACCACCGCATCAGACCTCACCTTCCGCCTCGAGCAGAAGCGCCGTGTCCAGGCCGACTTCCCCGGCCCCAAGTCCGTGGCCCTGACCGAACGCCGCAAGTCGGTCGTCGCCGCCGGCGTCGCCTCCAGCGTCCCGGTCTACGTCGCCGACGCCGACGGCGGCATCATCCAGGACGTCGACGGCAACTCGTTCATCGACCTCGGCTCGGGCATCGCCGTGACCAGCGTGGGCGCCTCCGATCCCGCCGTCGTGGGTGCCGTGAAGGAAGCCGTGGAGCACTTCACCCACACCTGCTTCATGGTCACCCCGTACGAGGGCTACGTGGCCGTCGCCGAACAGCTGAACCGCCTCACCCCGGGCGACCACGAAAAGCGCACCGTCCTCTTCAACTCCGGCGCCGAGGCAGTGGAGAACGCCATCAAGGTTGCCCGCCTGGCCACCGGCCGGGACGCCGTCGTCGCCTTCGACCACGCCTACCACGGCCGCACCAACCTCACCATGGCGCTGACCGCGAAGGCCATGCCGTACAAGACCAACTTCGGCCCGTTCGCGCCCGAGGTCTACCGGATGCCGATGAGCTACCCGTACCGTGAAGAGAACCCGGAAATCACCGGTGCCGAGGCCGCCAAGCGCGCCATCACCATGATCGAGAAGCAGATCGGCGGAGACCAGGTCGCCGCGATCATCATCGAGCCCATCCAGGGTGAGGGCGGCTTCATCGTCCCGGCCGAGGGCTTCCTGCCCGCGCTGGCCGCCTGGGCCAAGGACAAGGGCATCGTCTTCATCGCCGATGAAGTGCAGTCCGGCTTCTGCCGCACCGGCGAATGGTTCGCCGTCAACCACGAGGGCATCGTCCCGGACATCATGACCATGGCCAAAGGCATCGCTGGCGGCATGCCGCTGTCCGCCATCACCGGCCGCGCCGACCTGCTCGACGCCGTCCACCCCGGCGGCCTGGGCGGCACCTACGGCGGCAACCCGGTGGCCTGCGCCGCCGCGCTGGCGTCCATCAACTCCATGCAGGAGTACGACCTCAACGGCCGCGCCCGCCACATCGAGTCCGTGGCCACCGCCCGCCTGCGCGAACTGCAGACCGAACTGGCCGCCGACGGTACCGGCGTTATCGGTGACGTCCGCGGCCGCGGCGCCATGCTCGCCGTCGAACTCGTCCAGGCCGGTTCCAAGGAACCGAACCCCGACCTGACCAAGGCTGTTGCCGCCGCCTGCCTGAAGGAGGGCGTCATCATCCTCACTTGCGGCACCTACGGCAACGTGATCCGCCTGCTGCCTCCGCTGGTCATCACCGACGAACTCCTGGCCGACGGCCTGGAGGTCCTCGCCGCCGCCATCAAGGCACACGCCTAAACCGGAACGACTCCCTCCGGCAACGCCATGAAGGTGGGCACCGCAGCTGCGGTGCCCACCTTCATGGGTTAAGCGGGGAGCCCTAAGCGGGCCGGCGCAGCGCCGCCTTGCGGGCCGCAGAATTCCTGCGCGCCGTCCCCAGCATGTCCAGGGTCAGCATCAGCAGGGCCAGCCACACCACCCCGAAACCGATCCAGCGCGCCACGGTCATGGTTTCGCCGAACACGAGCAGCGCCACCAGGAACTGCAGCACCGGCGCGAAGTACTGCAGCAGGCCGATCGTGGTCATCGGCAGCCGCCGGGCGGAGGCGCCGAAGAACACGAGCGGGACGGCGGTGATCACGCCCGAGGCCACCAGCAGCCAGAAATGCCCGGGGCCCTGGGACACCAGCGTGGACGTGCCGGAAGCGCCCAGCACCACCATCGCCACGGCCGCCAGCGGCGCGAGCACCATGGTCTCCACGCTGAGGCTGGTGACGGCGTCCACCTTCGGGCCCACCCGCTTCTTGACGAAGCCGTAGAGGCCGAAGCTAAAGGCCAGCGTCAGCGCGATCCACGGCAGCTGCCCGTAGGAATAAGTCAGGACACCCACCGCCACGAAACCGATGCCGACGGCGGCCCACTGCAGCGGGCGCAGCCGCTCCTTCAGCACGAACACCCCCAGCAGCACCGAGACGAGCGGGTTGATGAAGTAGCCCAGCGAGGTTTCCACGGCCTGACCGGTGGTGACGCCGTACGTGTAGGTCAGCCAGTTGACGGCGATGAGGAACGCCGCCAGGGCGAGCGGGCCAAAGACGCGGCGGTCCTTCAGCGCTGCCGCCAGGATTCGCCAGCTCTTGGTCACCGTGATCAGGAGGGCGCAGAACAGCAGCGACCACACCACGCGGTTGGCAACGATCTCGACGGCGCCCGCCGGCATCAGGATGAAGAAGTACAGCGGGAGCAGCCCCCACAGGACGTACGCGCCGATGCCGAACAGCATGCCCGCCGTCGTGTCCCCGCCCACCTGTTTGGGTCCGGGCTGTCCTGCCGGCGCGGCTTCTCGAGTGGATATGGCTGTTGGGCTGGCGGCTGGGATTCCTTCGGGCGTAGGCACGGAACCCATAACACCAGCCGGCGGGCAGGTATTCCGGTCGGGCACGCGGCAATCGGCAAATTAGTCAGTAGGCTTGCTTTCATGACACGTGCCCTCACCCCGGAATGCGCCCCATGAGGCTCCGGCGCAGCAACGCCTCCGGCCGGGGCTACCGCAGGATTGCCGCCGGCAAAGGCTTCAGTTACCGGGACCTGGACGGCTCCACCCTGCCCCCGGGGCCGGTCCGCGACCGCCTGGAAAGCATCGGCATTCCGCCGGCGTGGACCGACGTGTGGATTGCCCCGTTCGAGAACGGCCACATCCAGGCCACGGGCCTGGACGCCGTGGGCCGCCGCCAGTACATCTACCACCCGGAGTGGCGCGAACGTAAGGACAGGGTGAAGTTCGACCGGTCCCTGCAGCTCGCCGAATCGCTGCCTGCCGCGCGCCGCCTCGTCACCATGGACCTGCGCAGCGAAGGCTTCAGCCGCGAACGCGTCCTGGCCGGGGCCTTCCGGATGCTGGACAGCGGGTCCCTGCGGGTGGGATCGGAACGGTACACCAACGAGAACGGCAGCCGCGGCCTGGCCACCCTCCTGTGTGCCCACGTGACCGTGCGCAAGGACCGGATCATGCTGCGCTTCCCCGCCAAGAGCGGCAAGGACTGGGAATCGGAAATCCGCGACGCCGACCTCGCCGCGCTCCTGCGCCAGCTCAAGCGGCGCGGGCCCAACGCGCGGCTGCTGGCGTACAAGGACGGCCGCCACTGGCGCCCGGTCACCAGCGCCGACATCAACGCCTATGTCAAGGAACGGACCGGATCCGACTTCACGGCCAAGGACTTCCGCACCCTGCGCGGGACGGTGGCGGCCGCGGCCAGCCTGGCCCGGACCGGCGCGCAGCGGACGGCCGCCAAACGCAAGCGGGCCATCAGCCGCGCCATGTTCGAGGCCGCGGAAACGCTGGGCAACACGCCCTCCATCGCCCGCAAAAGCTACGTGGACCCGCGGGTGGTGGACCACTACCACGCCGGGGAAACCATCGACCCGAAACGCATCGACTCGGCCGAAGCCGAACTCCGCGCCCTCCTCTACCGGGAAGGCAAGGTGGTCTCCCTGGCCGCCAACTAGGATGGCCGCCAACTAGAATGGCACGGTGCGCGGCACCGTGCTGCGCACCCGCATGAAACCTCGTGCAGGACCAGTTCCAGAAGGGCTCCCGGTGTCCAACCACAGCGAAACCGCCGCCAACCGTCCCCTCCGCGTCGCCATCATCGGCGCCGGACCGGCAGGAGTCTATGCTGCGGACATCCTCACCAAGTCCAGTGGCGTGAAGGACGGCGATTTCCAGGTCAGCATCGACCTCTTCGAGGCATACCCGGCCCCCTATGGCCTGATCCGCTATGGCGTGGCCCCGGACCATCCCCGCATCAAGGGCATCGTCAACGCGCTGCACAAGGTCCTGGACCGCGGCGACATCCGCTTCCTGGGCAACGTGACCTACGGCCGGGACCTCACCCTGCACGACTTCCGGGCGTTCTACGACGCCGTCATCTTCTCCACCGGCGCGGTCAAGGACGCGGACCTGGCCATCCCCGGCATCGACCTGGAAGGCTCCTTCGGCGGCGCGGACTTCGTGTCCTGGTATGACGGCCACCCGGATGTTCCGCGCGAATGGCCCCTGGAGGCCCGGGAGATCGCGGTCATCGGCAACGGCAACGTGGCGCTGGACGTTGCCCGCATGCTGGTCAAGCACCCCGAAGAGCTCCTCAGCACCGAGATCCCGGACAACGTCTACCAGGGCCTGAAGTCCTCGCCCGTCACGGACGTCCACGTCTTCGGCCGCCGCGGCCCGGCCCAGGTCAAGTTCACCCCGCTGGAGCTGCGGGAGCTGAGCCACATGAACGACGTGGACATCGTGCTCTACCCGGAGGACTTCGAATTCGACGAAGCTTCCGATGAGGCCATCCGCACCAACAACCAAACCAAGACCATGGTGAACACCCTCACCAACTGGCTGGTGGAGGAACACGCCGAGTCCGAGAACCCTTCCTCGCGCAGGCTGCACCTGCACTTCCTGCACAGCCCCGTTGAAGTGCTCGACGGCGGCAAGGGCAAGGTGGCCGGCATCAAGTTCGAGCGCATGCAGCTTGACGGCACCGGCAACGCCAAGGGCACGGGGGAGTACGTGGAGTACCCTGTCCAGGCCGTCTACCGGGCCATCGGCTACCACGGCTCGCCGCTGGACGAGCTGGAGTATGACGCCAAGCGCGGCGTCATACCGAACGAAGGCGGCCGCGTCCTGGACGCGGCCGGCAATCCCGTCCCCGGTATCTACGCCACCGGCTGGATCAAACGCGGGCCGGTGGGGCTGATCGGGCACACGAAGGGCGACGCGCTGGAGACCATCGGATTCCTGCTGGAGGACCGGCTGCAGCTGCCGGCGGCGGAGAACCCGGACCCCCAGGCCATCATCGACCTGCTCGAGGAACGCGGCATCGAGTACACCACGTGGGAGGGCTGGAACAAGCTTGACGCCCACGAGGCCGGCCTCGGCCAGGCGTGGACCGGCCCCGAAGGCCTGGACCACGTGGTGCGCGAACGCATCAAGGTGGTCCCGCGCGAGGAAATGATCCGCATCTCCCGCGCCTGACCCCTGGAACCGCCGCCAAAAGCCTAGGCGCGGAAACACATTGGTATTAATCTAATTAACATGAATGCGGCTAAGGCCAAAACCAGGGCCTACAGTTCGCCCAAGCGCGCTTCTTCCGCCGCCGAGACGGGGCGCCGAATCCTGCAGGCAACGCTGGACCTGTTCATGGAGGGGCCGCTCGCCGACGTCACCCTGAATGCCGTCGCGGACCGCGCAGGGGTGACGGTCCAGACCGTCATCCGCCGCTTCGGCGACCGGATGGGCCTGATCCATTCCACCGCTGAGTTCGCGTCCACCCAGGTTGCCGCCCAGCGCGGCGCCGCTCCCGCCGGGGACGTTCCAGCCGCCGTCGACAATCTCGTTGCGCATTACGAATCCACCGGTGCCCTGGCGCTGAAGCTACTGGCCGAGGAGGAAACGTCTCCGGTCCTTGCAGAGATCACCGCAGGCGGCCGGCGCCTCCACCGGGAATGGTGTGAACGCGTCTTCGCGCCGTTCCTGGCGGAGGACTTCCTCGCGGGCAGGGTGGCGCGTGCACGCCGTCTTGCCCAGTTCGTCGCGATCTGCGACGTCTACACCTGGAAGCTGCTCCGCCTCGATGCGGGGCTGGGCAAGGACCAGGTGGCAGTCTCCCTGCTCGAAATGCTGGAGCCCTTCACCCGGAGGTCCTGATGTCCACCGTCCTCGCATACACCTCTCCCGCCATTGGCCATCTCTTTCCCATGGTTCCCGTTCTCCTGGAGCTGAAGGCCCGCGGCCACGACGTCCATGTGCGCGGTCTCCGGCAGCAGCTGCCGGTGCTGCGCGGGGCCGGGTTCCAGGCGGAGGCGATCGACGGCCGGCTGCCTGGCATTGAGCTGAATGATTACCGTGCCGGGAATGCGCGGGCAGCCCTGGCGTCAAACGTCCAAACCTTCACGGCCCGGGCCCGCTTCGACGCGCCGGACCTCCAGGCAGCCATCGACGCGGTGAAACCGGACCTGCTGGTAGTGGACATCAATTCGTGGGGTGCCCGGATCGCGGCGGAGGCATCGGGCCTTCCCTGGGCCACATTCAGCCCGTACACGCCGCCGCTGGCCTCCCGCGGCACACCGCCGTTCGGCCCCGGGCTGGATCCCATGCCCGGACCCCTCGGCCGGGCACGTGACGCGCTGGCGCGGCGGCTGGTGATCGGCGCCGTCGAGAAACTGATGCTGCCGCGCATCAACTCCCTCCGCGCCGACCTGTCCGGAGGCCGGCTTGGCCCGGTCAACGGTGCCGACGCGATGTTCCGGACCGCCCCGCTGCTGCTGGTCGCCACCTCCGAGCCCCTCGAGTACCCGCATCCAGACTGGGGGCCCGATGTCCGCATGATCGGGGCGCTCACCTGGGAACCGCCGTCGCCGCCGCCGGCCTGGCTGGAGGATACCTCGCGGCCCGTCGCCCTGGTCACCACCTCCTCCGAATACCAGGCTGACGAGGCCATTGTGCGGGCAGCCTTGGAAGGCCTTGCCGGGGAGCCTTTCACCGTCGTCGCAACGCTGCCCGCCGCAGCAAGCGGCTCCGCGCGGGCATCCGGCACCACCGGCCTCGGGAGCATTCCGGCCAACGCCCGGCTGGAGCACTTCGTCCCGCACGGGCCGGTGCTGGAGCGCGCCGCCGTTGCCATCACCCACGGCGGCATGGGGGCCACCCAAAAGGCACTGGCCAAGGGGGTGCCGGTGGTGGTGGTGCCCTTCGGCCGGGACCAGCACGAGGTGGCGGCGCGGGTGGTGGCGGCAGGCGCCGGGGTCAGGCTCCGCCGCAGGAACCTGACTCCCGGCAGGCTTCGCCAGGCCGTCCACGAGGCCCTTGGGAAGAAAGACGGCGCCCGCCGGGTGGCCGCAGGATTCAGGGCCGCCGGGGGAGCGGCTGCTGGGGCAGACGCGCTGGAAGGGCTGGTCCGGGTACACCCATGACACGGGGTTTTTGTCCCGCTATGCTTGCTGGGCACCCTGCCTGCACGTAACGGGAGTTCGATGACGAACCTGCTCCAGCCTGAACCGCTCCAGCGCGCCGCGCTGGCCGGGCATGAGCACCTGGACGCCGCGTCCGGCGGAACCCCGGAACTGCCCGGGCTGCGCAAGCTCATCAAGGAGTCGTGGCAGCGCTCGGCCAGCCTCCGTGCCAACCCGGACAACCCCGCCGCGCCGCTGGCCCTCGACTGGGACGAGCTGGAGGACTACCGCCGGCAGCATCCGCTGGCCGCAATCATGCCGGTGATCAACAAGCTCCTGGTCCAGCCCAGCCACGACAGTGGACTCCTGGTGGCCGTGGGGGACGAAGTGGGCCGCCTCCTCTGGGTGCACGGCGACCCCGCCCTCCAGAGACGGGCGGAGGGCATGATGTTCGTCCCCGGCGCCGACTGGTCCGAAGCCAGCGTCGGCACCAGCGCCCCGGGAACCGCCCTCGCCCTCGGCCGCGGCATCCAGATCGCCGGCGCCGAGCACTACCAGCGGACGGTCCACCCCTGGAGCTGCACCGCGGTGCCCTTCCATGACCCCGATTCCGGTGCGGTGCTCGGCGTCGTGGACATCACCGGCACGGCCACCGCCGTGGCGCCGCACACCCTTTCGCTGGTGGAGGCCACCGTCGCGGCCGCGCAGGCGCAGCTGCGCGTGGAGCGGCTCCAGCTCGCTGCGGAGCTCGCCAGGAAGCCGGTACGACGGCGGTCCCCGGCTGCCGCTGCCAGGCCGGGGCAGGGTGCCGCGGAGGGCAGCCTCTACCGCAACAGCCTGCAACTGCTGGGGCGCGACCAGGCGCTGCTCAGCCTCGCCGGGAAGACAGTTGCGCTCTCCGCCCGGCACAGCGAGATCATGGCCCTGCTCAGCACGCACAAGGACGGGCTCACCGCCGAGGAAATGAGCACACTGCTGTACCCCGGGGACGGATCCACCATCACGCTCCGGGCCGAGATGGTGCGGCTGAGGAAGGTGCTGCAGCAGCTCAGCCCGGACGCCGTTCCCGGTTCGCGCCCGTACCGGCTCCCCCTGGACGTGGTGCCGGACACCGGCCAGGTGCTGAGCTGCCTGCAGCGCGGGGCCCACCGGATCGCCCTGGAAATCTACCGCGGTGCGGTGCTTCCCCGCTCCGAGGCGCCGGGCATCATCGACCTGCGGGACAGGGTCTCCTCCCTGCTCCGCGAGGCAGTCCTCACGGACGGCAGCGCCGAGTCGCTGCTGAAATACGCCGGCCTCCCGGAGGCAAGGGACGACGTCGGCATCCGCCGTGCCGCGCTCCGCCTGCTGCCGCCGCGCTCACCCAAGCGTGCCGCCGTCGTCGCTGAACTGGAACGGCTGGAAGCCGAACTCCGCGCTTAACTCCTGGGTTGCAACCTTGCTGCAACCTGCCCGCTCCTACGCTGGCTCCAACGGCGAACGCCTGGATTAGCAAAGGAGCTAGCAATGACCGTTTACGCACAGCCCGGTACCGAAGGTTCCAAGGTCACGTTCAAGGACCGCTACGAGAACTGGATCGGCGGCGAATGGGTGGCCCCCGTGAAGGGACAGTACTTCGAAAACATCACCCCGGTCACCGGGAAGGCCTTCTGCGAGGTGGCGCGCGGCACCGCGGAGGACATCGAGCTGGCGCTGGACGCCGCACACAAGGCAGCTCCGTCCTGGGGCAAGACCTCCGTGGCCGAGCGTGCCGCCATCCTGAACAGGATCGCGGACCGCATCGACGAAAACCTCGAAATGCTCGCCGTGGCAGAAACCTGGGACAACGGCAAGCCCGTCCGCGAAACCCTCAACGCCGACCTCCCGCTCGCCGCCGACCACTTCCGCTACTTCGCCTCCGCGGTCCGGGCCCAGGAAGGCAGCCTCTCGCAGCTCGACGACGACACCACCGCCTACCACTTCCACGAGCCGCTCGGCGTCGTGGGCCAGATCATCCCCTGGAACTTCCCCATCCTGATGGCTGTGTGGAAGCTGGCCCCCGCGCTCGCCGCCGGCAACGCCGTGGTCCTCAAGCCCGCTGAGCAGACGCCGAGCTCCATCCTGGTGCTGATGGAACTCATCGGCGACCTGCTGCCCGCCGGCGTGGTGAACGTGGTCAACGGCTTCGGCGTGGAAGCCGGCAAGCCCCTGGCCTCAAGCCCCCGGATCCGCAAGATCGCCTTCACCGGTGAAACCACCACCGGCCGGCTCATCAGCCAGTACGCCAGCCAGAACATGATCCCCGTCACCCTGGAACTGGGCGGCAAGAGCCCCAACATCTTCTTCAACGATGTGGCCCAGGACAACGACGCGTTCTACGACAAAGCCCAGGAAGGCTTCGCGCTGTTCGCCTTCAACCAGGGCGAAGTCTGCACCTGCCCGTCCCGAGCCCTGGTTCAGGAGGACATCTACGACTCCTTCATGGCCGACGCCGTGGCCCGGGTGGAGAAGATGGTCCAGGGCAACCCGCTGGACACCGACACCCAGGTGGGTGCCCAGGCCTCCAACGACCAGCTGGAGAAGATCCTCTCCTACATCGACATCGGAAAGCAGGAAGGCGCCAAGGTGCTCACCGGCGGCGCCCGCGCCGAACTGCCCGGCGACCTGGCCGGCGGCTACTACGTCCAGCCCACCGTCTTCGAAGGCCATAACAGGATGCGGATCTTCCAGGAGGAGATCTTCGGACCCGTCGTGGCGGTGACGAAGTTCAGCGACTACAACGACGCCATGGGCATCGCCAACGACACCCTCTACGGCCTCGGCGCCGGCGTCTGGTCGCGCAACGGCAACGTGGCGTACCGCGCAGGCCGCGAGATCCAGGCCGGCCGCGTCTGGGTCAACAACTACCACGCCTACCCGGCAGGTGCCGCTTTCGGCGGCTACAAGTCCTCAGGCATCGGGCGCGAGAACCACGCCATGATGCTGGACCACTACCAGCAGACCAAGAACCTGCTGGTCAGCTACAACGAAAACAAGCTGGGCTTCTTCTAGGCCCGGCTGCCATACCTTCCGCTACAACGACGCAAGGATTTCGCCAATGACGACGACAATGCAAGCAGCAGTAGTAACCACGTTCGGCACCGACCTCTCCGTCCAGGACCTCCCGGTCCCCACGCCGGGGCCGGGGCAGGCACTGATCAAGGTGCTCACCACCGGCGTCTGCCACACGGACCTGCACGCCGCCGAAGGCGACTGGCCGGTCAAGCCGGTCCCGCCGTTTGTTCCCGGCCACGAAGGGGTGGGCGAAGTGGTGGCCCTGGGCGAAGGGGTCACCGACCTCGCCGTCGGGGACCTGGTAGGCAACGCCTGGCTGTGGTCGGCCTGTGGGGACTGCCAGTACTGCCGCACCGGCTGGGAGACCCTCTGTGAGGCCCAGAAGAACGGCGGCTACAGCGTGGACGGCTCCTTCGGGGAGTACATGCTCGTGGACTCGCGCTTCGCCGCGCGGATACCGGCGGGATCCGACCCCGTCGAGGTGGCGCCGGTGCTCTGTGCCGGCGTCACCGTTTACAAGGGATTGAAGATGACCGAGGCCCGGCCGGGCCAGTGGGTCACGATCTCCGGCATCGGCGGGCTGGGGCACATCGCTGTCCAGTACGCGGTGGCCATGGGGCTGCGGGTCGCTGCCGTGGACATCGCGGACGACAAGCTGGCGCTCGCCAGGGCCCATGGCGCGGAAGTGACGGTCAACGCCCTGCACGAAGACCCGGCCGAAGTGATCCAGCGTGAAACAGGGGGTTGCCATGGAGTGCTGGTCACCGCGGTGCACCCGTCGGCCTTCGGGCAGGCCATCGGGATGGCCCGCCGCGGCGGGACCATCGTGTTCAACGGACTGCCGCCGGGGGACTTCCCGGCGCCGATCTTCGAGATTGTGCTCAAGGGGCTGACGGTCCGCGGCTCAATCGTGGGCACCCGGCAGGACCTGGAGGAAGCCCTGGACTTCTACGCCCGCGGAAAGATCCATCCCACCGTCTCCGTCCGTGAACTGTCCGAGGTCAACGCGGTGTTCGACGAGATGAAGCACGCCAAGATCGACGGCCGCGTGGTGTTGAGGTTCTGATGCCGCACTATGGGATCGAGGCTGCCGCGACGCTGCCGGGGGAGGACTTCTCCCGGGTGGCCCTGACTCCGGACGCCGTGGCGCTGCTGCGGTTGCTGTGGGACCGGCACGGACCGCTGATGTTCCACCAGTCCGGCGGCTGCTGCGACGGCTCCGCGCCCATGTGCTATCCGGCCGGGGATTTCATCACCGGCAGTTCCGATGTCCTGCTCGGGCTGTTCGACCTCGCCGACGGCGTGGCGCCGCAGCCCTTGGAGTTCTGGATGTCGCGCGAGCAGTTCGAGTACTGGAGCCACACCCACCTGACGGTGGACGTGGTGCAGGGCCGGGGCAGCGGGTTTTCGGTGGAGGCGCCGGAAGGCCAGCGCTTCCTCATCCGCTCCACCCTGATGGACTGGCCGGCCTGATTAAATTCGAACTGAGGAATTCGGTCCAAACAGGTGCGGGGCTCTCCGTTGGGAGGGCCCCGCACCTGTTTCCTGAACAAAGTTCGGGAAACCAGCCATCTCACGATGTGGGACGATTGGGCCCGTCCACTGGATGGACACTATCGTTGATAGGTCTGTTTCCATCACAAACCAGGATTGTGATTCCCCATGAATCTCCTCCGGACCAAATCCATTGAGCAGTCAATAGCCGACGCCGATGAGCCCGGACGCAAGCTCAAGCGCTCCCTCAGTACCTGGGACCTCATGATTATGGGCGTCGCCGTGGCGGTGGGCGCCGGTATCTTCTCCGTTGGCGCCAAAGCAGCGGCCAACTTCGCGGGCCCCGCCGTGACGCTGTCCTTCGCCATCGCCGCCGTCACCTGCGCGCTGGCCATCATGTGCTACGCCGAATTCGCCACCGCCATCCCCGTGGCCGGCTCCGCGTACGTCTTCACCTACGCCACCATGGGCGAGATCCTCGCCTGGATCATCGGGTGGAACCTGATCCTCGAGCTGTTCACGGCGGCTGCCGTGATCGCCAAGTACTGGGGCATCTACCTCAGCAAGGTGTTCGCCCTGATGGGCGCCGATGTCCCGCCGGCCATCTCCCTGGGCGGCGTGGACCTGTACTGGGGCGCCTTCCTGATCGTTGCCATCTTCACCGTGCTGCTGGTGCTGGGCACCAAGCTTTCCGCCCGGGTGGGCAACATCTTCACCCTGATCAAGATCGGCGTGGTGCTGTTCGTGATCATCGTGGGCTTCACCTACGTCAAGTTCGAGAACTACACGCCCTTCGTGCCCGCGGCCGAGCCCACGGCCGGAACGGGTGCCGCCGATGTCCTGAAGCAGTCCTTCTTCGGCTTCCTCACCGGTGCCGCCCCCGCACAGTACGGCACGCTCGGTATCTTCGCCGGTGCCGCACTGGTGTTCTTCGCGTTCATCGGCTTCGACGTGGTGGCCACCTCCGCGGAGGAAGTGAAGAATCCGCAGAAGACCCTGCCGCGCGGCATCTTCGGCGGCCTGGCCCTGGTGACCCTGCTGTACATCCTCGTCTCCCTGGCCCTGACCGGCATGGTGTCCTACACGCAGCTGGCCGAGGCCAAGAGCCCCACCCTCACCACGGCGTTCGAAGCGGTGGGGGACACCTCGGCCGCCAAGGTGATCGCCTTCGGGTCCCTGGTGGGCCTGACCACCGTGATCATGGTGCTCCTCATGGGCCTGTCCCGTGTGGTCCTGGCCATGAGCCGCGACGGCCTGCTGCCGCGGTCGCTGTCCAAGACCAGTGACAAGCGTTCGACGCCGGTCCGCCTCCAGGTCATCTGCGGCGCCGCGGTCGCTCTCGTGGCAGGACTGACCAACGTGGACCTGCTCGAGGAAATGATCAACATCGGCACGCTGTCCGCGTTCGTAGTGGTCAGCCTCGGCATCCTGGTGCTGCGCAGGAAGCGCCCGGACCTGAAGCCGGCCTTCCGGGTCCCGTTCGGCAAGGTGCTGCCGATCGTCTCGGCCGTGCTGTGCCTGTACCTGATGACCAACCTCGCCGTGGAGACCTGGATCTTCTTTGCCGTCTGGCTGGTCATCGGCCTGGCGATCTACTTCCTGTACGGCCAGCGCCACTCCCGGCTCAACGAGCGCTTCGCCGAGGCCAGCGCCTCCGTCAACCGCGCACCGGAAGACGGCGCCGCAGCCGCCGCCGGGCGCGATGACGAGGACGAGCTCACCCGCGCCTGAGCTACCCCGCTGCTTGGGTTACCCGGCGCCCGGGTGACCCCGCCGCACCTGCTGTTCTGCCCGCCCGGGCTTCCCGGGCGGGCAGACGCGTTTCCAGCTCCCGGGTTTCCGGCTCCTAGGATGGAAGCATGGCACGCCCCTCCCGGTCCGAACGCAAGGCCGAACTGCTCACAGCCATCCTCGACTACCTGATGGACAAGACCCTCGCGGAGCTGACCTTCCGCAGCCTGGCCGAGGGGCTGGGGATGAGCGCCTACGTGCTCGTTTACCACTTCGGAAACCGGGACCAGCTCATCAACGACATCGTCGCCTCCATCGAGTCCCGGCTGGACTGGATGCGCAGCACCGACGTCCGCGACATTGACCGCGACGCGTGGCGGGCCTTCCTGCTGGACTCCTGGCAGTGGACCATGGCGCAGCGGAACCGCCACCTGACCCGGCTGGAGTTCGAGGCGACCGCGCAGGATATAGTGGCCGGCGAGCCGCGCGGAAGCTCACAGGAAAACTTCCGCCTGCTGCACCACAAGACCCGGGACTGGCTCATGGTGCAGGGGATCGCCGAAGAATACGCCGACACAGACGCCAGGCTCTTCACCTCCACCTTCTACGGCCTGCAGTTCGACTTCGTGGTGATGAACGAGCCGGAAGCCGCCACCAAGGCTTTCGAGCTGATGCTGACTGTGTTCTTCAACAACCTCGAAACCCGCCTGGCAGCCGCGCAGAACACCTGATCCTGCCTACGGCGCGGCGTAGCGCCCCACCCACTCCACGAGGGCCCGGAGCTGCCGCCACCTGGCCGCGACCTCATCCCGCACCGCCGGGGTGGAGACCCATTCCGGCTGGCCCACCTCGACTCCAGCCGACAAGGACTTGTGCTTGAGCAGTTCGGCGCGCGGGTGGTCCGCGGCGAAACCGCGGGGGACGGTTTTGAGCCTTTCGCCCTCGATGGTGAATCCTGCGCCCGCCACCGCATCGACGATCTCCTGCAGGGCGGCACCGCTGGCCGAGGCGTCGGCGGCAGCCCGGAACCTGGCCAGCTGGGCGGGCGTGTGGGAGTGGTAGCCGCCGCCGATCAGCAGGCCGTCGGCGTTGATCTGCAGGTAGAACCCGACGCCCTCCTGCCGCGCCGCGAACGCACCCTGCGCCGTCTTGTAGGGCGACTTGTCCGGCGAAAACCGGACGTCCCGGTAGGGCCGGAACAGCTTGGCCGGCCCGAACTCCGGTTCCAGCCCCTCAAGGAGTTCGGTGAGGGGTTGTTTCACGGCGGCGTCGTAGGTGTCCCTGTGCCCCAGCCACCAGTCACGGTTGTTGTTCTCTTCCAGCTCCGCGTAGAACCGGAACGCCTCGGGCGGAATGCCTGCGAATGTGTTCATGCATGGAGCCTAGGACCGGCTGCACCAACGGACCAGCCCCACCCCGCCGTATGTGCAAAACCGCAGCTTAAACGGCAGGACACCCCGTCCCGGAAGCCCGGGGACGGGGTGTCCTGACGACGTCCGGAAGCGCCGGACGGCGGAGTGCTAGCCGATCTTGTTGGCAGCCTCAGCGTCGGAAGCCGGCGCGGCACCGAGGTTGGCGCGCAGCTTGGCGCCCAGTTCGGCGTCGACGCTGGTCCAGTACTGGATGGCGCGTTCCTTGATGTCGGAGCGCTTGACGCCGCCGACCGCACCGGTGATGGTCTCCAGGAAGCGGCCCTTGGCAGCCTCGTCGTAGACCTCGCGGTACAGGGTGCCGGCCTGGACGAAGTCGCCGTCCTCGGCGTGCAGCGAGTGCGCGGCGAGGGTCAGTTCGCCGTCGTTCTCCCAGCCGCCGGCCGGGTTCTGCGGCTCAACCGCGGCCGGGCCACCGAAGGTGTTGGGGGCGTAGACCGGCACGGACGGGGCGTTGAACAGGAAGCGTCCCTGGCCGTCCTGGCTGTAGTTGTTGACCTGGTTCTTGGGCTGGTTCACCGGGATCTGGGCGTGGTTGGTGCCCACGCGGTAGCGGTGTGCGTCCGCGTAGGAGAAGATGCGGGCCTGCAGCATCTTGTCCGGGGAGGCGGCAATGCCGGGCACGAAGTTCGACGGCGCGAAGGTGGCCTGCTCGATCTGCGCGAAGTAGTTCTCCGGGTTCCGGTTCAGCTCCATGGTGCCGACCTTGATCAGCGGGTAGTCCGCGTGCGGCCAGACCTTGGTGAGGTCGAACGGGTTGAAGCGGTACGTCTTGGCGTCCTCGTACGGCATGACCTGGACGTGCAGGTCCCAGGACGGGAAGTTTCCGGCCTCGATGTTCTCGGACAGGTCGCGGATGTAGAAGTCCGCGTCGGAGCCGGCCAGTGCCTCGGCCTGGTCGCCGGTCATGTTCTTCACGCCCTGGTTGGAGTGGAAGTGGTACTTGACCCAGAACCGTTCGCCTTCGGCGTTGATCCACTGGTAGGTGTGCGAGCCGTAGCCCTGCATTTCGCGCCAGGAGGCGGGCAGGCCGCGGTCACCCATGAGCCAGGTGACCTGGTGGGCGGACTCGGGGGACAGGGTCCAGAAGTCCCACTGCATGTCGGCGTCGCGCAGGTGGGTGCCGGGCAGGCGCTTCTGGGAGTGGATGAAGTCCGGGAACTTGATGCCGTCGCGGATGAAGAACACCGGGGTGTTGTTGCCCACGAGGTCGTAGTTGCCTTCGCTGGTGTAGAACTTCACCGCGAAGCCGCGGGGGTCGCGCCAGGTGTCCGGGGAGCCGTTCTCGCCAGCAACGGAGGAGAAGCGGATCAGCATCTCGGTCTCGACGCCCGGCTGCAGGAACGCGGCCTTGGTGTACTTGGAGATGTCCTCGGTGGCCTTGAACGTACCGAAGGCACCGCCGCCCTTGGCGTGCACTACGCGCTCCGGCACCCGCTCACGGTTGAACTGGGCAAGCTTTTCCACCAGGTAGTGGTCGGTCAGGATGATGGCACCGTCGGCACCAACTGACTTTGAGTGGGCGTCGGACGTTACCGGCGCACCCGACTGGGTTGTGGAAACGGCAGTCATTGTTCTCCTATTTCTGTGTTTCTTGTAAAGGACGACTGGGGAGGAAGTTGTTGGGTCCGCTGGCAGTCCTGGCAGATGCCCTGGTACATGACGTCGGCGATCTGGATGGTCATCGGCTTGGCGTCCGGATTCCAGTGGGGGGTAAGGCAGGGGGCGTGTCCGACGGCGCAGTCCACGTCCTCCACCCGGCCGCAGCTGATGCAGATGGCGTGGTGGTGGTTGTCGCCCACGCGCGTTTCATACAGGGCGGGGGAGTGGGGCGGCTCGAACCGGCGCAGCATGTGCAGGTCCGTCAGGTCGCCGAGGACGACGTACACGGACTGGGCGGTCAGTTCCGGCAGCTCGGCGCGGGCTGCCGCCAGGATGCTTTCCGCCGGGGAGTGGGGGTGGCGTTCGACGGCGGCCAGCACGGCGAGCCGCTGCTTGGTCACCCTGCGGCCGTGGGCGCGCAGGGCTGCAGCCCATGCTTCCTGGCCGTCGAAGTGCTCCGTCATGGCTCCATTGAAGCACTTATTATTAGTAAGTCACAATAAGGCGTGGCTAACCTTTCCGTGTCGGCCGCTAGGGTTGCTGGGTGGGGAGAATTCTGGCCGACGTGCGGCCGCTGAAGGAAAGCCCGGAGTTCCGCCGGCTGTGGCTGGGATCCGCGGTGTCCGCCGTCGGCAGCCAGCTCACCCTGGTGGCCGTGAGCCTTGAGGTGTACCGGCTGACGCAGGACAGCTTCTACGTGGGGCTGCTGGGCGTCTTCGCCTTGGTGCCCCTGGTGGTGGGTGGCCTCATGGGCGGGTCCATCGCCGACGCGCACGACCGGCGGCGCATTGCCCTGCTCGCCTCCGCGGTGCTGTGGCTGACCACCGGCCTGATCGCGCTTCAGTCCTGGCTGCACCTGGGCAGCGTCTGGGTCCTCTACCTCCTCGTCGCCCTCCAAAGCGGGGCCCAGGCCATCAACCAGCCGGCCAGGAGTGCGATCCTTCCGGCGCTTATCCGGAAGGAGCTCCTGCCTGCCGCGAACGCGCTGAACATGCTGTCCCTGGGCCTTGCCATGACGGCCGGGCCGCTGCTGGCCGGTGTCCTGGTGGCACTGCTTGGCTTTGGCTGGACCTACACCATCGACTTCGCCAGCTTCGCCTTCGTCCTCTGGGCCGTGTACCGGCTGCCGCCCATGCCCCCGTCCGGGGCCCGCAGCAAGGCCGGGCTCCGCTCCGTCGTCGAGGGCTTCCGCTTCCTGGGCACCCGCACCAACCTCCGGATGACCTTCATCATCGACCTCATCGCCATGGTCCTGGCCCAGCCGCGCGCCCTGCTGCCGGCCGTTGCCGCCCTGGCTATCGGCGGCGGCGAGGCCACCGTGGGCATCCTGCTGGCGTGCACCGCCGTCGGGGCCTTCCTTGCCGGACTCTTCTCCGGCCCGCTGGGCATGGTGCGCCGCCAAGGGACCGCCGTCGTGGTCTCCGTCATGGGGTGGGGCGCCTCCATTGGTGCGTTCGGGCTGGTGGTGCTGCTGGCCGGACGGGCGCCGGACGGGGGCGTGACACCCTGGCTGGTTCCCGCTGCCGCCTGCTGCGCCCTGGCCGGCATCGCCGATTCGATCAGCAGCGTCTTCCGCAACACCATCCTGCAGGCCGCCGCGCCGGACCACCTGCGCGGCCGGCTGCAGGGCGTCTTCATCGTGGTGGTGGCCGGCGGTCCGCGGATCGGGGACCTGCTGGCCGGTGGCGGGACTAAGATTTTGAGCGAAGGCTGGGTCCTGCTGCTCGGCGGTGCGCTGTGCATCGCGGGCGCGTGGACGGCGGCGAAACTGCAGCCGGGCTTCGGCAGGTATGACGCCCGGAACCCGGTGCCGTAGTGGACCGTTCCTTGAACAAGGAGGAAACGTGCACAACCATCACAACGGGCTGAAGACCGCGGCCCTGTTCGGCGTCCTGTGGGCCGTGCTGCTCGGCCTGGGCGGACTGATCGGCGTCGGTACCCGCAGTTCGGCGCCCATCTGGATCATGGCGCTGATCGGCGTCGGCACCACGTTCTACGGCTACTGGAACAGCGACAAGATTGCCATCCGCTCCATGCAGGCGTTCCCGGTGACCGAGGCCCAGGCGCCGCAGCTCTACCAGATCGTCCGGGAGCTGTCCGCCCGCGCCAACCAGCCGATGCCGCGGATCTACGTCTCGCCCACGATGAACCCGAACGCCTTCGCCACCGGACGTAACCCGCAGAACGCGGCCGTCTGCTGCACCGAGGGCATCCTGAACCTCCTCGACGCCCGTGAACTCCGCGGGGTCCTGGGCCACGAACTCATGCACGTCTACAACCGCGACATCCTCACCTCATCGGTGGCGGCCGCCGTCGCCGGCGTGATCACCTCGGTGGGCCAGATGCTGCTGTTCTTCGGCGGCGGGGACCGGCGCAACGCCAACCCGCTGGCGATGATCGCCATGGCCCTGCTGGCGCCCTTCGCGGCATCGCTGATCCAGATGGCCATCTCCCGCACCAGGGAGTACGACGCCGATGAGGACGGCTCGCAGCTGACCGGCGATCCGCTGGCGCTCGCCTCAGCCCTGGCCAAGATTGAGCGCGGCGTCACCCTTGCGCCGCTGCCGCAGGACCAGCGGCTGGTCAACGCCTCGCACCTGATGATCGCCAACCCGTTCCGCGGCGGCGCCATCAACAAGCTCTTCGCCACCCACCCGCCGATGCGCGACCGGATCTCCCGGCTGGAACGGATGGCGGGCCGGCCGCTTTAGCCGGGATCCCGCCGTCGGACGGTGGGTGGCGACGCGGGACGGCCGCTTTAGGCGAAGAGGCCGTCGCCGACGAAACCGCCGGGCTGCACGCCGCCGGGGACCGCGAAGAGGCCCGAGCCGGTGTGCTTGAGGTACTCCACGGCCAGGGTGTCGCCCTTGGCCATGGCCAGCTGCATGGGGACATAGTGCGTCCGGGGATCGGTGACGAACGCGATGAAGAACAGGCCGGCGTCGAGGTGGCCCACGCCGTCGGAACCGTCGGTGTAGTTGTAGCCGCGGCGCAGCATCCGGACCCCGCTGTTCTGGCTGGGGTGCGCCATCCGCATGTGCGAATCGAGCGGAATCAGGGGTTTGCCGCCCTTGCCCTGCCGGGCGAAGTCCGGCTCGGTGAACTCCTCGCCGCCGGAGAGGGGCGCGCCGCTTCCCTTGGTCCTGCCGATCAAGCCTTCTTGTTCGCCCAGGGAGGTACGGTCCCAGATCTCGATATGCATCCTGATCCGGCGGGCCACCAGGTAGCTGCCGCCTGCCATCCAGGCATCCTGCGGCCGGGCGGCCGCCGCCCACACATGCTGGTCCAGCAGCTGCTGGTCCTCGACCTTGACGTTGTTGGTGCCGTCCTTGAAGCCGAACAGGTTCCGCGGGGTCTGCTGGGCCCGCGAGGTGGAGGACGTCCGGCCAAAGCCGAGCTGGGACCAGCGCACCCGCACTTTACCGAAGCCGATCCTGGCGAGGTTGCGGATGGCGTGGACCGCCACCTGGGGGTCGTCGGCGCATGCCTGCACCACCAGGTCGCCGCCGCTGCGGGCAGGGTCGAGGTCGTCGCCGGGGAAGTGCGGCAGGTCGATCAGGGCCTCGGGCCTGCGCCCCTCCAGGCCGAAGCGGGCCGCGCCGTCCTTTTCGAACAGGCTCGCGCCGAAACCGAAGGTCAGGGTCAGCTTTCCGGCGTTAAGGTCCAGGGCCTCCCCGGTGTCCTCGGGCGGGGCGCCGTAGGGGCCGTCCACGGCGCCCGTCGCACCGGCGGGCCTGCCCTGGGTCAGTGCCTCCGCGGCCCCGGTCCAGTCCTTGAGCAGCTGGATGAGCTCTTCCCGCTTGGTGGTGGTGACGTCGAACGCCGCCATGTGGAGGCGGTCCTGCGCGGCGGTGGTGATGCCGGCCTGGTGCTCGCCGTGGAAGGGGACCACCGGGCTGTCGGCGGCGGGCGCCGGGGCAGCACTTGCCGCGACGGCGTCGTGGCCCAGGAAGCCGGCCGCGAGGCCGGCGGCGGCACCGCCCAGCCCGGCGAGGCCCAGCAGGCCGCGCCTGCTCATGCGGGGTCCCGCCGTCGACTGTTCCTCCGGTGCCGTGGCGCCGGCGCTGCCTGTTCCCGGTGTTTCCGGCGGCTGGCCGCCGAACGGGCAGCCGGTCACAGGACCACCGCTGCGGTCAGCTTGGACAGCGGTTCCCCGAGGGCGTCCACCAGGGAGGCCAGCCGCTGGACCTGCTCGGGTGCCAGTTTGTCGTAGGAGGTGAAGCCGCCGCCCTGGGCGTGTGTGGTGAGTTCAGCCTGCAGGGCTGCGAACTTCTCATCCAGCGACGTGGCCAGGGCAGGGTCCTTCTGCTGAAGGGCCGGCTTGAGGTTTTCGAACGCGATGCGTGCGCCGTCGACGTTCGCCTGGAAGTCCCAGAGGTCGGTGTGCGACCAGATCTCCTCTTCGCCGGTGACCTTCCCGGTGGCCACCTCGTCCAGCAGTTCCTTGGCGCCGTTGCCCAGCATGTCCGCCGAAATCTCCAGTGTGCGGGTGCGCTCCACGAGCTCCTTGGTGTCGGCCACCAGCCGGTCGGCGATGGACGTACGCTCGGCTGCGGTCAGGGCGGTGTACCCGGCCGGCGGGAAGAGGTCCTTTTCCGCCCGGTGCCAGCCGGTCCACTCCTGGCCGGGCTCGAGGTCGGCTTCGCGGGCATCGAGCTGCGGGTCGAGGTCACCGAAGGACTCGGCCACCGGCTCGATCCGTTCCCAGTGCTGGCGTGTTGCCGCATACAGGGACCGGGCCTTTTCCGTGTCGCCGGCGGCATAGGCGGCGGCGAACTGCTCGGTGCCGGTGAGCAGCTGTTCGCTTTGGTCCTTGACGTAGGACGCGTACTGCGCGGTGGCGGTATCGAGCAGGTGCTGGAAGTCCGCGTCCGCGGAGGGCTGGTTGCCGGACTGGGTCACTTCCAGCGCACCCCGGATCCCGTCGCCCTCCATGCCCGGCTTGCAGGCGGTGGTGTAGGTGCCGGCGGGGGCGGTGACCACGAGGTTGCGGGTGAGGCCCGGGCCGATGTTCTCCACTTCGCCGAGGATGCGCAGTCCGTCCGCCGCCAGCAGGTAGAACTCGGTCACCTCCGGGCCTTCGTTCTTGACCGTGAAGGTGAGGTTGCCGCTGGGCACGCTGCCGGTGGACACCTTGCACTCGGTGGCGGAGCTGACCACCTGGATGGTGCCGGGGGAGGTGTCGGCGGCCTTGGTGTTGTCGGTGCAGCCGGTGGCGATCAGGGGCAGGGCCACGACGGCGGCGGCCAGGGACGCGATGTTGGTCCCGCGGGTGCGGGCGTTTTTGGGCAGGGCCTTGTTGGGCAGGGTGAAGCCAGGCATGGGGATTCCTTTGGTGCGGGTGGAGGGGGCTAGGCGGCCGCTACGGCCTTGACGGCGGCGTTGTTGGCGGCGGCGGCGGGGTTCGGGGGTGATGTTCGGTTGCTGCGCAGGTAGAGGAACAGCACCGGCAGCACGTACGCGAGCCAGGCGGCGGCCTCAAACCAGGTGGTGGCGGGCGAGAAGTTCAGGGTGCCTTTCAGCAGCGTCCCGTACCAGGACGACGGCGGGACCGCGCCGCTGACATCAAAGGCCAGGGTGTGCAGGCCGGGCAGGAAGCGGGCCTCCTGGAGGTCGTGGATGCCGTAGGACAGGACACCGCCGGCGATCACGATCAGGGCCGCGCCAGTCCAGGTGAAGAAGCGGGAGAGATTGACCTTGAGGACGCCGCGGTGCAGCAGGTAGCCGAATCCTGCCGCGGCCACGAGTCCCAGCAGGGCACCGAAGAGCGGTTGCGTGGATTCGCCTGTGGCCTTCGCCGCCGCCCACAGGAACAGGGCAGTTTCCAGGCCTTCGCGGCCCACCGCGATGGCAGCCACCACCGCCAGGCCCCAGCCCGCTCCGCCGGCGGATTTGTCGACACGCGACTTCAGGTCGCTGCCCAGGGTCCGGGCCGTGCGCGCCATCCAGAAGACCATCCAGGTCACCAGCCCGACGGCCACGATCGACAGGGTGCCGCCGATGGCCTCCTGCGCCTCGAAGGTCAGGCCCTGGGGACCGAAGGTCAGCAGGGCGCCGAACCCGGCGGAAACGGCCACGGCTGCAGCTACGCCGACCCACAGGCGGGGAATGAGGTGGCGGCGGCCGGTCTTGGCCAGGTAGGCCATCAGGAGGACTACCACCAGGGTGGCTTCGAGTCCTTCGCGCAGGCCGATCAGGAAGTTGGCTGTCATGGAAATTCTTTCGCTCAGGCGGCCCTACTTAGGCAGGCCTAAGGAAGAGGTTACCCGGCGCCGGCTATTACGCAAACTAAATGTGCGTTAATTCCCCGAGGTTACTTCTGCGGGGCGCGGGCGGGTTGGCGCCGGGGCCGCCGTCGAGCCACAAAAAAGGCCGGCGCGCCCCTGGGCGGGGCGCGCCAGCCTTTAGCTGCAGCGGCAAATCCTTGCGCCGAAAACGGCGGCAGCCTGCTAGCTGCGGAAGTTCACGAACTGCAGGTCGGCTTCCTCGAAGTCCTTCAGGAGGGCCATGGTGGCCTGCAGGTCATCACGGGACTTGGAAGAGACGCGGAGTTCGTCGCCCTGGATCTGGGACTTGACGGACTTGGGGCCCTCGTCGCGGATTAGTTTGTTGATTTTCTTGGCCAGGTCCTGGGCGATGCCCTCCTTGATGGAGGCCTCCAGGCGGTATTCCTTGCCGGAGGCGTACGGCTCGCCCTCGTCCAGGGACTTCAGGGAGATGCCGCGCTTGATCAGCTTGGACTGGAAGACGTCCAGGACGGCCTTGACGCGTTCTTCCGAGTTGGCCTTCATCAGGATCTTTTCGCCGCTGAAGTCGATCTCGGCGCCGACACCCTTGAAGTCATAGCGCTGCGCGATTTCCTTCTGGGACTGGTTGAGCGCGTTGGCCACTTCCTGCTTGTCCACTTTGCTAACGACGTCGAACGTTGACTCGCCTGCCATGACTCTCCTTCTGCGGGTGGGAGCCCTGTGCGGGGACAGGGCGCGGATCTCTGCGTTCCAGCCTAATACGGATGCCCGGTCCGGTGGGGTCCGGGATTCACAGTTCCCTCTCAGCGGACGTACCGAGGGAACGAAGGAGGCCCGGGAAAAGTTGGAGCAGTTGGACCAGCACGAAGGGAACACCATGCACCGCAAAGCCGCCCAGTACGTCACCCGGACCACCACGGCTGCAGCCGGGGCGGTGGCCACGGCAGCGACCTCGGTGGCGGCGGCCGCGATTGCGGCCTCCGTCATCTTCAGCCCGGTGGCGGACGCCTCGTCCCGGATGGAGGGGGTGCGGGCGGACCTGCAGCGGGCGGTGCAGTTGAACCAGATCACCGAAGAGCAGGCCCTCAGCTTCGAGGCGAAGCTGGCAGGCCGCATCCTGGGCGAGGCGTGAGGCAGTAATTTCCCGTCATTCCGCGGGTTTTTGGACCGCCCGGGGTCCGATTCGATTCTTCGGCGGAAGTTCTGTAAAGTTGTCTTGCCCGCGGTTACTGAAGCGGAACGGCCCGGAAACGGACGCTCCGAAGACTGCATCGGCGGGTACTTCTTTTGAAGTTCGGCAGATTACCCGAGCGGCCAAAGGGGGCTGACTGTAAATCAGCTGGCAACGCCTACGGGGGTTCGAATCCCTCATCTGCCACCCAACGAAAGCCTCCGGAACCACCAGGTTCCGGAGGCTTTTTCGTTGCCCCGGCACCGCCCTCGGGTTGCACCCCCATCCGGACGATGCACCCGCGGGTGCGGGGGTGAATCGTCAGGATGCCGGTGCATACCCGTCGGGCCCGGGAGGTGATGGGCGCTGTCATCCGCCGTCGACACCGAATGGGCGCGGGCGTAGTCTGGCAGCATCGGCGCAAGTGCCCCGATGCCCTGCGTCGATATGTCCATCGATGAAGGAGGATTCAATGAGTGCTGTACGCGAATTCATGACCACTGATGCGCGATGTATCAAGGAAACCGAGTCCCTCGTGGAAGCGGCCCGGATCATGCGGGACATGGACTGCGGCTCGCTGCCAATCTGCGGGGACGACGGCAAGCTCCAGGGCATGATCACCGACCGTGACATTGTGCTCAGGTGCGTTGCCGCCGGGCGCGACCCCGGCCAGATGATGGCCCGCGACCTCGCCACCGGCAAGCCGCACTGGATCGACGCCGACGCCAACGTGGATGCTGCCATCGACATGATGGAAAAGCACCAGGTCCGCCGGCTTCCCGTGATCGCCGACCACAAACTGGTGGGCATCATCAGCCAGGGCGACATCGCACGCAACTACTCCGAGCAGCGCGTGGGCGAACTGGTGGAACACATTTCAGAACGCCACGGGATGTAGCGCCCCAGCACAGCACCGCCTTGTCCGCGGATCCCGGCCGTGAAGGTTCGGACCCGCGGACAAGCTTAGGAGTTGGGGATTCTTTCAGTTCAGTGCGATCAGGAGCATCTGGCTGGTGCCGGGGATGCAGGTCTGCAGGATCGCCCGGGGGAACCCTCCGAAGACCGCGATGACGTCGTTCGTGGTTCCCGGGTTGGGCACCTGGCCGCGCCCCGTCACCGTAAACGTTCCGTAGCCGGGGATGCTCACGGTTTCGCCCACGCCGATGCCGGAGAAACGCGCCCAGCCGCCGCAGAAATCGTGCTCGGTGATGAACAGCGAGTAGCCGTCGTTCGGGGTGTAGTGGATGGGCCCGATGCAGGCATCCACCATGGACTGGCCGCCGGAGCCGGCGACGTAGATGGTGCGCACGGCGGGGGCGGCAACGGGCGCCGGAGCAGGCGCGGGAGCCGGGGCGGCGGCCGGAGCGGGTGCCGGGGCTGCCGCCTGGACGGCCGGCCCTGTCAACAGGAGCGTCTGGCCCGGGTAGATGGTGCTGTAGACCCCGAGGCCATTGGCGGCGAGCATGGCGTTCATGTCCACACCGTGGCTTGCGGCGATCGCCCCCACGGTGTCACCCGGCATCACGGTATAGAGGTTGGGGTCGACCGCCGGTGCTGGTTCAGGGGTCGGTGCAGGTGCGGGCTCCGGCGCGGCAGGGGCCGGCGCGGGGTCGGCAGCCGGCGCGGGAGCCGCCTCGGCCGGGACGGCCGCGGTTGCGGAACCGGCAGAACCGGCGGAATCGGCGGAATCAGCGGGGGCGGCTGCGGTGCTTGGCGCCGTGGGCAGCGCGGCCTCGGCAACCTGGACGGCCGTCGTCGCGCTTCCAGTGTGTGAAGCGGGCGGTGCTGCCAGGGCGCCCACGCCGACCGCCGCCACTACGGCGGCGGTGGCCATGCCCGCCCAAAGCTTGTTGCTGATGGCCGGGCGGCCGGTGTTGAGGTCCGTGCGGGGTTCGTCGGTGGCGAAGCTTCGGCTCGTGCCGTCGGGGGAGGTGGAGACTTTCAGGTTCATGGGTAGCCCATCCGGGGACGGTCCGGCCAGGCAGTGCGCAGGAGGGCACGCCAGGTCGCCGGACGGATCGAGATGTTATGGCGCCGCGGGCCCCGGCAGCTGCCGGTAGCCGCGGGCGGCGCTGGATGGAGGCATCCGCATACCCAGAAAATGCGGAGCTCCGTGTGAAGGCCGGACTCCCGGAAGCTACCCGGGGGACCTGCCAGTGCGTGATTGGTCCTAGGAATCCCGAGTCTAAAAAGCGGTGGCAGAGGCGGGCACCAGTAGGAATTACCCGAGTTTTGGCTCTCAGTACCCGGCGGCTCCAGCGCGGCTACTCAGGCCCGGCAGGGTCCACTACCTGCTCCGGAAGGCCGCTTCCGGCAACCGGGTGCAGCCTTAGCGGGTCCTGTCTGCCCGCAGCTCGGCGATCTCCCGTCGCAGGAGCGCGATCTCGGCCACCAGTTCGGCCACTTCCACCCGGACCGGCTCCTCCACGGCGTCCGCGACCGTTTCGGCGGTGTCCTCCACGCGCTGGACCAGCCACGGTGCGATGGATGCGGTCACAACACCGAGCAGCGAGATGCCGCGGCCCGCTTCCCGGCTGCCGGGCCATCCCAAGTTACCCGCGGGTAGCATTGGGTCATGCACCTGCTCCTGAGAACCCTGCTCCTGCTGTTCCGCGCCTCCCGCCGTCCACCGCTGACAGTATGGGAACGGTCTTCCCTGCCGCTGCGCGTCCTGCCCACGGACATCGATATCGCCATGCACGTCAACAACGGCATGTACCTGTCCCTGATGGACCTGGGCCGGTTCGACCTCATGGCGCGCAGCGGCGTGTGGAAGCGGATGCGCCGCCGCGGCTGGAGCCCGGTGGTGTCTGCGGAAACCATTGCGTTCCGCAAGTCGCTGCAGCTGTGGCAGGAATACAGCATCGAGTCGCGCATCATCGGGCTGGACACCAAGGCGATCTTCTTTGAGCAGCGCATGGTGTCCGACGGCGACATTTACGCGCGTGCGTACATCGCCACCCGGCTGGTCACCAAGGCTGGCCCGGTCAGCCAGGAGGAGATCCTGGCGGAGTTCGGTGCGCCCCCGGCCGATCTGGTGCTCCCGGAGTGGATCCACGAGTGGCGGGCGTCGAGCGCCCTGCCCGGCAGCCGCACCCCGGCCCCGCACGTGTGGGACGCCGGCGCCTGAGCCGGGTGCCGCCGTCGTTATTCCCAATGACGCGGGGAGCGAACAGCCGCGACAGGCTGCACCGGGACGCGTACCGTTGACACATGGCTACCCTTGACATCACAGGTGAAAAGTTCGCATCCACCATTGAAGGCAACGACATTGTCCTGGTTGATTTCTGGGCAGAATGGTGCGGCCCCTGCAAGCAGTTCGGCCCCACCTACTCCGCAGTCTCCGAGAAGCACCCTGACGTCCTCTTCACCAAAGTGGACACCGAAGCGGAGCAGCAGCTCGCGGCGGAGGCAGGCATCACCTCCATCCCCACGCTGATGGCCTTCCGCGAAAAGGTGCTGGTCTTCTCGCAGCCCGGCGCCCTGAATGCCCAGCAGCTTGAGCAGGTGGTGGACGCGGTGAAGGCACTGGACATGGAAGAGGTCCACGCCCATGTGGCCCGCCAGCGGGAGGAAGCGGCCGCCGCGGCCAGCAAGCCCGCCGGATCGCAGGGCGGCACCCAGGACGGCACGCAGATCCCCGACTTCTAAAACTTGAATTAAACAATTGCGGGACCTCCACTGTGGAGGTCCCGCAATTCGTTTAAGGGCCGGTTCAGACGCGCTCCACCTTGACCGGCTCCGCCAGCAGCGCACTGAGGGATTCATTGAGGTCCTGGACGGCGACGCCCTTGGAGTGCTTGTCGAGGTCTTCCTCGGACGCCCACTGTTCGGTCAGCACCAGCTTCTCCTCGGTGGCCTCGGTGAGCTCGTAACGGATGCAGCCGGGCTCCTTCACCACCTCATCGATGGCGATTTCCAGGGCCAGCTTCACGCGGTGAAACTCGCCCTCGTTGGGGATGAACGTTGCTATCAGGTCAATCGGTGCACTCATGGATTTCACAATACCGGGCACCCGCGGCATGGCCGGCAGTGTTGCGCCGCGGCATGCTTCTCCTCGATGCTTCCTGTTGGTAGCGTGCCAGCATGCGTGCTTACACAGCCGGGGACACTGACGTCCCGCTCCTGGAAGAGACCATTGGCGCGAACTTTGAGCGCGTTGCCACGCAGTTCCCCTTGCAGGACGCGCTGATCGAGTCCGCGCCCGTGCCGGGCGCCGACGCCCGCCGCTGGAGCTACACCAAGCTGAACGACGACGTCGACCGGCTCGCGCGTGCGCTGCTCGCCCTGGGCGTGGCCAAGGGGGAGCGGGTGGGCATCTGGAGCCCCAACTGTGCCGAATGGACGCTCCTGCAGTATGCCACCGCCAAGATCGGCGCGATCCTGGTCAACGTCAATCCGGCGTACCGCAGCCACGAACTTGAATTCGTGGTCAAGCAGAACGGGATGCGGACGCTGGTCACGGCGCCCTCGGACCGGACCAGCGACTACGTGGGCATGGCACGCCAGGCGCTTGCCGTGTGTCCGGAGCTGGGCGAAGTCGTGTTCCTGCCGGACCATGGCATGGACGGGCTGGAAGCCGGCAGCCCCCAGCGGGACGCGGAACTCTCGTATGCCGAGCTCCTCACCCGGGCGGACGGCGTCGCACATTCGCACCTGGTGGCGCGCATGGCGGGGCTAAGCCCAAATGACCCGATCAACCTGCAGTACACCTCCGGGACCACGGGTTTCCCGAAGGGTGCCACGCTGACGCACCGCAACATCCTGAACAACGGGTACGCCATTGGCGAGCTGCTGGGCTACACCGAGCACGACCGGGTGGTCATCCCGGTGCCGTTCTACCACTGCTTCGGGATGGTGATCGGCAACCTGAACGCGCTCAGCCACGGTGCCGCCACCATCATCCCCGGCCGCGGGTTCTCGCCTGCGGCGGCGCTGGAGGCGGTGCAGGACTTCGGCGGCACGTCCCTCTACGGCGTGCCCACCATGTTCATCGCGGAACTGGCCCTGCCCGACTTTTCCTCGTACGACCTGTCCACGCTGCGCACGGGGGTGATGGCCGGTTCGCTGTGCCCCGTCGAGGTGATGAACCGGGTGATCTCGGACATGCACATGGTGGACGTGGCCATCTGCTACGGCATGACGGAAACCTCGCCGGTGTCGACCATGACGCGCAAGGGGGACAACCTGCGGCACCGCACCGAGACCGTGGGCCGGACCATGCCGCAGCTGGAGAGCCGGATCGTGGATCCCGCCACGGGGGAGGAGCTGGAACGTGGGCAGATCGGCGAGCTCTGCACCCGCGGCTACGCTGTCATGGCCGGGTACTGGAACCAGCCGGACAAGACGGCCGAGGCGATCGATGCCGATGGCTGGATGCACACGGGCGACCTGGCGCGCATGGACGACGACGGGTATGTGGTGGTGGAGGGCCGGATCAAGGACATGGTGATCCGGGGCGGGGAGAACATCTACCCGCGCGAGATCGAGGAGTTCCTGTACACCCATCCCGCCATCCAGGATGTCCAAGTGATCGGCGTCCCTGACAGCAAGTACGGCGAGGAACTGATGGCCTGCATCATCCTCAAACCGGGAGCCGAGCCCCTCGACGCCGGGGCCCTCGCGGAGTTCTGCCGTGGAAAGCTGGCGCACTACAAGATTCCCCGCTACGTGGAGGTCCGGGAGAGCTTCCCCATGACGGTCTCCGGGAAGGTCAGGAAAGTCGAGATGCGCGAGCAGGCAGTGGCCCGGCTGCGGCTCTGACTACCCCGGCTGCTGCACCAGGTCGAAGAGGACTTCGCCATCGCAGATTGAGGTGATCCTGATGGTGTAGCCGTCAAAGGTGGCTTCCTGGCCGAGGGCGAGCCCGCGGAACTCCTGGGTGGCGGGACCGCCGCTGGCGAAGAGGGCAACCGAAAGGTCCGCCGTCACCGGGTCATGCTTCAGGTGCGTGCTGGACAACCGCACGAGCGGTGTGGAGTCCGCACCGCCGGGGGACACCGGAAGCAGTGGGAACGAGCCGTTGACGGAGGGGACGATCCGGTATGAACCGGAGTGGGTGCAGCTGGCGCTCAAGGTCATGTCCGGGTCCTTCGTGGGGTCGGGGGGATTGTTGGCCGGGGTGGAACAGGCAGCTGGGGCCAGGAGCGCTGGAATGAAGAGCCAGGTGGCGGCGCGCCGCAGCGACTGAGGCATCAATGGGTCACCGTCGCATCGCTGAAGAGGCGCCGGAAGTCCTCCTTGGAAACGGCCATGGAAGGTTCGTGTGCGCCCCAGGGGTTCTGCAGGATGATGTTTCCCTGTGCATCGGTTCCGGTAACAAAGTATGCGTGGTTGGCGTGGTAGCCGGCCGGAGCACCGTTCGGGGTCTCGCCCAGCGTCGTCACCAAGGATGGCTTGCCCCCGGAAACTGCACTCCACAGCACGTCCGCGTCTCGGGTCCGTTCGACGTCCGGCCCTGCAAGGTACTGGAACGCGTCCGGACCCCAGTTGCCTTCGATGGCGCGGTAGTTGCCCGGCGGGTACGCCTTGTCCGGGGGCGCCCCTTCCTTTGTCCCGTCGTTGCTGTCGTCCTCGGTGTATACCTGTGCCAGTGCCTTCTCGACATAGGCCGGCCAGTTGCCGCCGAAACCTGCCTTTGCACCCATCTGCTGGCCGTAGCTGTTCGCCGGCAGGTCTGAGGTTACCGTCACCCACTGCTCTTGCCCGTTCTTGTCAAACAGCAGGACCGAGACTGTGCCGTTGCCGTTGTCTGTCACGTGGTCACGCGCCCAGTTGGAATCGGCGTTGACCATGGCACCGGCAGCGGAGAGGACCACGCAGTCTCCGTATCCGCCCTGCCTGATGTCGTCAGTGCCCGGGTGCTGCCCGATCACGGGCCAGTCCGGCCTCATCCACCGGTTGGTGGTGCTGGGGTCTGGACCGCCGGGCCTGGCAGCATCTCCCATTGCTGTTCCGTCCGGCTGCGCCCACGGGATGAGGCCCTTCAGCCGGTCCACCTGCTCGGCCGAGGCCTTGGACAGGAGCTGGTCCAGCAGTTGCTGCCGTTCGAAAGGCGTGGTTCCTTCGCCGTTGAACAGGCCCTTGCCATCGGTTGCGGCGCCGCTGCCCAGGCTGCGGATCTCATCATCGGTCAACGACTCCAGCAACTGGTTCAGCTGGGCCGGTTTGAGCCCGGCCAGCGCATCACGGAGTTCGTTGACGTCCGTATCGTTGCCCATAAAGAAGTTGCTGCCCGACGCGGCGCCCCTGACCAGGCCCCGTAGCCTGTCCAATTCGGGCGCGGCCAGGTTCGCTTCGCCGCGGTCGGGGTGGCGCGCCACAGAATGCTCCCCGCCGGTCAGATACTCGGCCGTCGAATCCCCGCCGCCCTTGCCGGCGGGGCCTCCGGTGGCACTGGTCCGGCCTGCCGTGCCACCGGCGCCGCTCGCGCGTTCCTGCTCGTCCGCGTGCCGTGCGGCCGCTTTTCCGGCCTCCGCAAGTGCCTGAATGACTTTGCCCAGCATGGCACTGTGCGAGCCATTCCATTCGCTCCGGAACCTCTCGGCGTCGGCTCCTCTCCAGCGGCCAGCCTCACGCACGTCCCTGGACAGCGCGGTCCTGGTGGACGTCAGGCGCGCGGAGGAGGCGGCCAGCGCCTTCCCCAACTCGCGGAGTTGGGCGACGTCCGCCCCGTAGATCCCTGCCATGTGTCCCCCAAACCGGTCAGGGTTCCAGACTATGCGAAAGGAGCCCGACGGGGCATGGGGAGAACTGCCCGCTGGCTCCTCCTGCCTGCCCGCGCCCGCGGGCGGGCGGCCCGTGCCGCCACAACGGCCACGACGGCGGCCGCCACCAGCGCAGCCACGGCCAGGACCATGCCGGCCTCCCGCCGGGTCAGGGACAGCGTTCGGGTGCTGCCGCGGGCAGTGCCGCCCGGGATGTTCCACTCCGCCGGGGAGGGGAAGATCCCGGGCGGCAGCTTTTCCTGCTGGAGGCGCCGCCGGGAGGCGAGCCGCTCCCGGACCTCCCCATCCGGGGCAGGCGTGATCGCGTCAGCCGCCACCGCCGCGGAAAGGTCCACGATGTACGGTTCGCCATAGAACGCCGAGGAAGCCACCGATTCCACCCAGGTGCCCGGGGGTGGCTCCACGCCGTGCCGGGCGAAGGCGGCAAGCAGCATCTCCCGGATTTCGCCCAGGCCCCTGCCGCCGGCGTCCCGAGTGACCTCGAAGATGGCGAGCTGGAGCCGCACCTTTTCATCCATTACCTGGTCCGTGCTGCCTGAAGTGGAACCCATTGGAATCCTTCCGCCATGGTGCCGCCGTCCGCCTGGAGGCTTCATGTCTGGCCGTACCCATTGCCCTGCGGCTCAAGCGGTTTGGGCCGGGTGAAGATGGGGAAGGCCGTGGTGCGGCCGGGTTCCCACTACTCGGGACGGTTGCCCGCCGTCCCGTTGATGGTGAACGGCGTCGTGATCCCCTCATACATCACGTGCGCCACGAGCCCGTCCACCGCATGCTCGAGCGTATGGCAGTGGTCGGCCCAGATCCCGGGATTGTCGGCAACGAACGCCACCTCGTAGGTCTCGCCCGGGTGGATGTCGAGGGAATCAGCCCACCAGGGACTGCCGGTCGCCGGAACTCCAGCACGCGACAGCACCAGGACATGGTGGCCGTGGAGGTGCATCGGATGGACCTCGCCGGATTCATTGCGCAGGCGCATCAAGACCACATCGCCTTGGCGGACGTGGAACATTGGTATGTCCGGATACAACCGTCCGTTGATCGTCCAGAAGTTGCCGGGCCGGCCGTCGATGACGCCCATCCGGCGTCCTATCGTGTACTCGAAGGTGCGGTCCGGCGCCGCCGCATCGAAGCCGGCCGGGGCGGGACTGCCGTAGGACAGGAAGTCGAGCGTCCCTGAGGGTTGCCGTGCGGCGGGTTCGTCGCCGTCCGCAGAGCCGATGAGGAGGCTGCGGGCCCCGCCGACGTTGAGCCGGGCCGCCCCGTGCGCTGGCGCCTGCATCGTGATGTCCACCCGCCCGCCTGCAGGGACCAGCACCGTGCGGTCCTCAATGACCGCAGGAGCGTTGACGTCGCGTCCGTCAATGGCCGACACCCGGAAAGGAGCGGCGGACCAGACGGATGCCGTCCCCTGGTCTGTGTTGATGACGCGGACCCTCACCGTTGCTCCCGGTTCGGCCGGTACGCGTTCGTCCAGGACCCGTCCGTTCAGGGTGTGCTGGCCGCCGTAGACGTGCAGCACTGCCAGCACTTCCGGGCTGCTGCCGGGCAGCGCGGCGGGGTCGACCACCACGGCGCCGAAGAGTCCGCGTTCCACCTGCTCGTGGGAGACTTGGTGGGAGTGGTACCAGTAGGTGCCGGGCTCATCGGCAACGAACCGGTAGGTATGGTGTCCGCCCACGGGGACGGCGTCCTGGGTGACGCCGGCAACGCCGTCGGCAGCGTTTGGCACATCCATTCCATGCCAGTGGATGGTGGCGCCTGCGGCAACGGATTCATTGACGAACACGGCTTCCACGAGGTCGCCCTGGCGGGCGCGGATGGCCGGCCCCGGCGACGTTCCGTTGACCGTGTAGCCCTGGACCGGGCGCCCGCCGGGCACCTCGATGGTCTGCGACCGCGCAACCAGCTGGACCCGCACGTCGGGTGCACGGAGCGGGTCTGCCACCAGCGCCGTGACGCTGGTTGAGTCGCCGGCCCGCCCCGGTCCTGCCGCCGCATCGTGGCCGGCGTGCCCCTGGCCGGGGGCCGCGGGCGGCCCCATCGTCATGACGGAGTACTCACCCAGCAGAGTTGAGCTCCATGCCACCGCGACGAGGCCGGCCGCTGCCGCCAGCGCGCATGCGGCGGAGACCCGGCGCACCAGGTCAGGTCGCGACGGCATTGGAGGCAGCGGGTTCGGGCGCCGCGGCCCGGGCCGCTGCCTTGGTACGCAGTGCCGCGTAGATGGCGGTCACCAGTACGGCCAACGCGTTGGCACCGTGAAGCAGGCCCAGGTACGGCATGTCCGCGATCGAGTACCCGAGGGTGGCCTGCAGGGCAACGAGGGCAAAAACGACGGCGGCCCACAACCGTGCGCCGCGCAGGTGCCGTCCGCCGTACTTCACGAAGAATGAGAGGAGGAGGAGCAGGAGGGCGGCCAGGGGGATGACCATGCCGCCAACGATTCCATGGATGGGGAAGCCAAGTTCCCCCGTGAACACCGCCTGCCTGCTTTCCACGAGCGCCTTGTCGACCACCCCGCCCTCCTGGACGAAGTGGGCAATCCCGCCAAGCGCGAAGGCGATCGACGCGGCCTGCACCACCACGCCTGCGGCGACAATCCAGGCGAGAACTGCATAGATCATGCGCATCATGCACTCCAATCGGTCCGGCCGCGGGCTGTGCGGCGTCTTTCGACCCACCGTAGGCGCGCGTGACCGACGCTGGAACGCAGCAGGCCACGGGGTGCATGGGGGAAAGCCATGTGGGTGGACCGGGTATCTACCCCCTCCCCTGAACGGCGCGGAAGGCGGATCATGGGACTGTGCTCCGCAGATGGGGATCGTTGGCGTTGCTGGCTCCGCTGGGGGCGGCATCGCTCGCCTACGTCGTCATCGTGCGCGGATTCGAGGGTGCCCCTGCCTACCATGCCCTCGCCTGGCCGCTGCTCGGGGTGCTCCCCACCTTTGTCTTCGGCATCTGGCTGCTGACAGTGTCCCTGTCCCGCTCCGCTGTTTTCGTCGCCCTGGCAGCCACTTCAATGGCTGCCGGCTCCGCCTTCGAGACCCTGGTCCAACGCAGTCCCGGGCTGCTTCAGCAACCCGGGTTCCCCTTCATCAACGCCATCGGCCTTACCGCCGATGCGACCGCCGCAGCCAGTTTCCTCATCATGTTCGCTACCTATCCCACCGGCACGCCGGAGCGCCGCTGGCAGCGGACGGCCGTGCGGTTCCTGTGGGCGCCGGTGCTGGTGGGGCCCCTGACACTGCTGACCACACCCCATGTGGTGATGCAGGCCTACAGCGGCATCAGCGGCGAATCCATCCCGAATCCGTTCGCCGTGCCGTGGCTGGAGTGGGCAGCGCCCGGTGTGCACTACCTTCTGTACCAGCCGTGGCCAAGTGTGGTGCTGGGGCTGGCGGTCCTGTACTCGCGCGCACTTTTCGGGGACCCGGAAGTCCGCGCCCGCATGCGGCTGATGACCTGGGTTGTCACGGCATCCCTGGCTGCGTTCATCCTCTGGACCTTCGGCCGGAGCCCGTGGGACACCGCCGTGGCTATCGCCGTGTACGCCAGCCTCCTGGCCATCCCCCTCGCGGCCATCCATGGCATCTTCCGGTACGGGGCCTTCGACATCGCGGCCGCGGACCGCGGACGGCACGTGGCCCGCTCCTCCAACCTGTTGATCACGGTCCTGTACGGGATCGGCGCGGCGACTCCGGCGGTGCTGCTGGCCGACAGCCTTACCGTGCTGGGGGCGGTGCTGCTGACCGCGCTGCTGGCTCTTTGCCTGCTGCCGGTGCGCGGCTGGCTGCAGCGGTGGATCCACCGTGCCGTCTTCGGCGACCGGGACCGCCAGCTGGCGCTCCTTAGCGAACTCGGGTCGCGCCTGGAGCAGTCCGTTGAGCCCGCCGAGCTGCTCACCCGTCTTGCCGCTGCCGTGCGCGACGGCCTTGACGCGTCGTGGGTGCGGATCACGCTGGCGGGAACCGAGGGCAAGCTCGCGGAGGAGCCCTCGGGAGTGGCGGGCGACGTCAGAGGTGGGGCCCGGCTCCGATGCGACCTGGCACGAGCTGACGAGACCCTCGGACGCATTGAAGTGGGTCCGCGGCGTCGCAGTGACTACAGTGACGCCGAACGGGCCCTGCTTGGAACTGTTGCCGGACAGGCCGCGGCATCCGTCGCCAACGTCCGGCTCAGCGCCCAGCTCGCCGAGCAACTCAGCGATCTGACCGCGTCGCGCGTGCGGCTCGTCGCGGCCCAGGATGATGAGCGCAGGAGGCTCGAGCGGGACCTGCACGATGGCATCCAGCAAAACGTGGTGGCCCAGATCGCCGGGCTTCGCCTCGCCCGGAACCGGCTGGGCCGCGGTGAGCTCACCGCGGGTGACCTGGCACGGTTGCAGGACCAGGCCCGGGAGACCCTGACGGACCTGCGGGAACTCGCGCACGGCATCCATCCTTCGGTGCTGAGTGACAACGGCCTGGTGGCCGCCATCGAGTCGAGTGCGGCACGGTTCCCCATACCGCTCACTGTGGAGGCGGACGACAGGGTGCGCGCCGAGCGGTTTCCGGAGGCTGTGGAGACAACGGCCTACTACGTGGTGCGGGAAGCGTTGGCGAACACCGCCAAGCATTCGCACGCCACCGTCGCTACCGTTGGTCTGGACCGGAAGGACGGGCATCTGCACATTGCGGTCACCGACGACGGATGCGGCATGCACGCGCGGGTTCCGGCGGCCCGCGGTGGCCTGGCGAATATCCGGGACCGGGTGGCTGCCCTCCGCGGCAGCATGGACGTCCTGGCCCATGATCCGTCGGGCACGACGGTAGTGGTGGACCTTCCGGTCGGGCGCGCGGGGGAATCCGTTGGATGAGCCCAACGTCCTGCGTGTGGTGATCGCGGAGGACAACTACCTGGTGCGTGAAGGGCTTCGCCGCTTGCTGGAGGACTCCGGCGAAATCGACGTCGTCGCCTCCGTGGGGAATGCCGTGGAGCTCTCGGATGCCGTGCGCAGGTTCGCGCCCGATGCCGTGCTGACCGATATTCGGATGCCGCCGGGCCACCACATGGAAGGTATAGAGGCCGCGCGCAGCATCCGTGCCGCGCATCCTGGCACCGGGGTCGTGGTGCTGTCCCAGCACGCCGACCAGAGCTACGCGCTGGCGCTCTTCGCTGACGGGTCGGCCGGCCTGGGCTACCTGCTGAAAGACCGCATTGGCGACCTCGAGGACCTGGTGCATGCCCTTCGTGAGGTGCGGGCGGGCGGTTCGGTCATCGACCCCGAGATCGTGGATACACTGGTGCGCCGCCGCAGTGTGGGTGCACCGAGTGCGCTCTCCGAACTCTCGCCGCGGGAGCTGGACGTGTTGCGCGAGATGGCGCAGGGAAAGACCAACGCCGGCATCGAACAGTCGCTGTTCCTGTCCGCGTCCACCGTGGAAAAGCACGTGAATGCGATCTTCACCAAACTCCGGCTTCCCTCAACCGGAGTGCACCGCCGTGTCGCCGCAGTCCTGGCCTTCCTCCAGAGCGGCGGCAGCCGTGGAGGGAGCGGCACCGCGCCCACGGTGCATTAGCACCCTTATCAGTGCGCGCGGTGGTCCTGGATGGTCATCCGCGGCCCGAACGTGGGCTTCCGGAACCCGGTGCACTGGATCATCCGGACCACGCGCTGCCGGTGGCCCTTCCACGGCTCCAGCAGCCGGAGCATGCCGGCGTCGTCGGTCCTGCGGCCGGTGAGTGCTGCTCCCACGTAGGCGGCAAGGTGGTAGTCGCCTACGGAAATCGAGTCGGGGCAGCCGTGCGTCCGCTGCACCACCTCCGCGGCGGTCCAGATGCCGATGCCGGGGATGGTCTGCATCCTGGCGGCGGCTTCGGCGGCGGGCAGGGCCGCGAGACGTTCAAGGGCGACGGCGGAGCGCAGGGCGCGCATGACGGTCGCCGAGCGCTGGGGCCCCACGCCCGCTTTGTGCCACTCCCAGCTGGGGACCTGCAGCCACTGCGCGGCCGTAGGCGCCACGACCAGGCCCGCAGGTGTGGAGGTTCCAGCGGGCGGGGCCGGGGTTCCATAGCGGTGCACCAGGTACCGGTAGGCGCGCCTCGCCTCGATCACCGTCACCTTCTGCTCCAGGATGATCGGCACCAGCTGGTCAACCATGCGGCCGCTGGCGGGAAGGCGCAGCGCCAGGGCCCGGCGCCGGGCTTCCCGGACCATGCGGGGCAGCGTGGCGTGGAAGGACGGTTCGTCGAAACCCCGCCAGTCGTCGTCGGCCCCCAAAAGCCGCGGCACTGCCCTGATTGCGCCAGCGGCCCCGGGCCCCCACGCCTGGGCGTCTACCAGCGGCGGCCCGGCGTCGCCGCCACCCGCGGGAGTGAGGCGCAGCGTGGCGGGGCCGTCCGGCGTCGTGAACGCATTCCAGATGGCGTCCCCCTGGACGCTGAAGGAAGGATCACTGTAGCCGCGCAGGAGCGGGCCAAGGGTCCGGGAGAGGCTGTAGGGAGGGTCCGGATACCAGCGCAGTGAAGCGTCCGCAGCGGCGGCCAGCCGGGGAGGTGCCTCTGCGATGCTCATGCATCCAATCGTCCCACGGGCCGCCGACAACCGCAGGACCATCGGCCCTTATCCGCGGTGCAGGGTCCGGCTAGGATCGCCGCGTGCGGCTCCGCGCCGCAACCAACATAGCTGCGCCGCAACCCGACAAACAGGAGGGCCGCCATGGCCGGAGTAGTGCATTTCGAAATCCCCGCGGATGATCCACAGCGGGCCAAGGCGTTCTACGAGCAGGCCCTGGGCTGGCGGATAGAACCAGTCCCGGGCATGGACTACAACATGGTGATCACCGCGGGCATGGATGAGGCCGGCCAGTCGACCACGCCCGGTGCCATCAACGGCGGGATGATGGCCCGGGAAGGCCAGATCACCTCCCCGGTCATCACGATCGACGTTCCGGACATCGACGCCACGCTCAAGTCCGTGGCGGAGCTTGGCGGATCGGTCGTCATCCCCAAGAACGAGGTTCCCGGCATGGGCTACACGGCGTATTTCAAGGATTCCGAAGGCAACCTGATGGGCCTCTGGGAGAACCTTCCCGCCGGGGACGCCGGCGCGTAGCGGGCGCCCTTCCGCCGGAGAAGCAGGACACACGCATGAGCGCGTTAATCCAGGTGCTGGCCGTCATCACAGCGGCAACCCTCATCACCGTAGGCCTGCTTGAAGCCTTCCGCTACAAGGACCAGCGCCTCCACCCGATCTTCCTGATCAGGCCGGAAGACACCGCAGCGGTGCGGCTATGGGCGGTCAACGTGGGCTTCTACAACATCGTCTGGGGTTTGTTCGGGATCGCCGGGGTGGTCCTCGCCAACGCCGGCGCAGTCACGGTGGGCCGCACCATCGTGACAATGATGGCGGTCGCGCACGCCATCCTGGGCATGGTGCTGATCATCAGTGAACCCAGGCTTTGGATCAGCGGCATCGGGCAGGCTTTCCTCCCCGCCGTCATCCTCTGGCTGATGTTCACCGGGTGAGTGCAGTCCGTGCTCAGCGCATTCCGGTGACGACCCAAAGGGCCAGGACGGCCAGCGGCACCGTGAGCGCCACTGCCACCAGGCCGGCCACGGCAAACCCGCCCCACCTGACGGGGACGTTCAGCACGCGCAGCCGCTCGTGCCACAGCAGCGTGGCCAGCGACGCCCAGGGGCTCACCAGCGGTCCGAGGTTCACGCCGATCAGCAGGGCGGCGAGGCGGGCCGGCGATCCGGCCACCGGCTCAAGCGCCAGGTAGGCCGGGAGGTTGTTGGCGGCGTTGGCGGCGGCCGCCCCGATGCCGGCCAGCTGCAGCAGCGCGGCCAGGCCCTCGCCGGAGCCTGCCACCCTGGCCAGCAGGGCGGTGAGTCCGTGGGCATGCAGGGCCTCCAGGAGCATGAACAGCCCGACGGTCAGCATCAGCGGCCGCCACGGAACCATGGACCACCGCAGGGCCGAGCGGCGCCGGCGCAGGAAGACAGCCAGGAGGACGGCCGCGGCGGCCAAAGCAGGGTACTGGACGGGCACGCCGGACACCAGCGCGGGCAGCAGCACCGCCAGCGTTCCGGCCGCATACTTCAGCAGCACGGGGTCCCTGACGGGGTGCGCAGGCCTTGGTCCGTAGCGCCCCCGCAGGTCGCGCCAGAACGCCAGCCACAGCAGGACAAGGGGGACCAGCAGCCCCACCAGCGCCGGGGCCCAGACCAGCCCCGCGAACTGCACCGGGCTCAGGCCCAGTTTGTCCTGCGCCAGCAGGTTGGTCAGGTTGGACACCGGCAGCAGCAGCGACGCCGTGTTGGCCAGCCAAATGCTGGTCAGCGCGAACGGAAGCGGCGGGAGTCCGGCATGGACGGCCAGCAGGACCACCACCGGAGTCACCAGCACCGCCGTCGTGTCCAGGGACAGGAACACCGTGGCCACCGTGGCCACCGCCACCACCAGGAGCCACAACAGGAAAACGCGGTCGCGGCCCAGGGCGGCAAGCCGGTCCGTCAGCACCCGGAACAGGCCCGCCTCGTCCACCAGCTCGGTGACCAGCGACATTGCCAGCACGAAGGCGAGGATGGGGATGGTCCGGGAGGCCAGTTCCCCAAAGGCCGGAAGCGGCAGCGCCCCGGACGCCAGGGTGGCCGCTCCCGCCGCCAGCGCTGCGCCAGGCAACAGGTAGCTCCGGGCCGTCTGTGACCATGCGAACTGCTTCACCGGCCTATCCTCGCACCCCGGCCCGGGAAGCGCCTGCAAGGAAGCGGTAGCTTTGTACCTATGAAGTACGCCCAGTCCGTCCTGGACCTCATCGGCAATACCCCGCTCATCAAACTCAACCACGTGACCGAGGGCATCAAGGCCACCGTCCTGGTGAAACTGGAGTACCTGAACCCGGGCGGATCCATCAAGGACCGCATCGCCGCGCAGATGATCGAGGACGCCGAGCGAGACGGCAAACTCAAGCCCGGCGGCACCATCGTGGAGCCCACTTCGGGCAACACGGGGGTGGGCCTGGCCCTGGTGGCGCAGCAGAAGGGCTACAAGTGTGTCTTCGTGGTGCCGGACAAGGTGGGCGAGGACAAGCGCGCTGTCCTGCAGGCCTACGGCGCCGAAGTGGTGGTCACGCCCACCGCGGTCCCGCCGGACAGCCCGCAAAGCTACTACGGCGTCTCGGACCGGATCACGCGGGAGACACCTGGTGCCTACAAGCCGGACCAGTTCTCCAATCCTGCGGCCCCCGCCAGCCACTACAAGACCACCGGCCCGGAAATCTGGCGTGACACGGACGGCAAGGTTACCCACGTGGTCATCGGTGCCGGCACGGGCGGCACCATCACCGGCACGGGCCGGTACCTCAAGGAGGTTTCGGCCCACCGGCCGGAAGCCGACGGCGGCGTGGTCCGGATCATCGGCGCGGACCCGGAAGGCTCGGTCTACTCAGGTGGCACCGGACGGCCGTACTTCGTGGAGGGCGTTGGCGAGGACATGTGGCCGGCAAACTACGACAAGTCCATCCCGGACCAGGTGATCGCCGTCAGCGACGCCGACTCCTTCGCCATGACCCGGCGCCTGGCACGGGAAGAAGGCCTGCTGGTCGGCGGATCCTCCGGCATGGCCGTAGTAGCCGCGCTGCAGGCGGCCAGGGACCTGCCGGAAAGCGCCGTCGTCGTGGTCATCCTGCCCGACTCCGGCCGCGGCTACCTGGCCAAGATCTTCAACGACCAGTGGATGCGCTCCTACGGCTTCCTCTCCGGCGGCGAGGAAACCTCGGTGGGCGAGGTCATCAAGTCCAAGAACGGCGAACTGCCGGACCTGGTGCACATCCACCCCAACGAGTCCGTGCGCGACGTCATCAACATCATGAACGAGTTCGGTGTCAGCCACATCCCGGTGCTGTCGCAGGAGCCGCCCGTGGTGATGGGCGAGGTCCTCGGCGCCGTGGACGAGCGCACGTTGACCGCCAAGCTCTTCCGCGGCGAGGCGAAGCTCACGGACAAGATCTCCGAACACATGGGACCCAAGCTGCCCGTGATCGGGTCGCTGGAAACCATCTCCGCCGCCCGGGAACTGCTCTCGGAAACGGACACGGTGATGGTCACGTTCGTGGGCGCCCCCGTGGGCATCCTCACCCGGCACGACCTGCTGGCCTATCTCAGCAACTAATATCCGGTGGTTGAGCCTGTCGAAACCCGGTTTCGACAAGCTCAACCAGCGTTTGAAAGGAGCACCATGACTGCCTCTGCAAACCAAGGCTTCAACACCCGCGCCGTGCACGCCGGCCAGGCGTTCGAACCCCGCACCGGCGCCGTTGTCCCGCCGCTGCACTTCAGCTCCACCTACGCCCAGGACGGCATCGGCGGCCTGCGCAGCGGTTATGAGTACGGCCGCGGCGGCAACCCCACCCGGGACTCGCTGCAGGAACAGCTCGCCGCCCTGGAACTCGGCACGCACGCCTACAGCTTCAGCTCCGGGCTCGCGGCGGAGGACGCCCTGATCCGCGCCCTCACCCGCCCGGGCGACCACATCGTGCTCGGCAATGATGCCTACGGCGGCACCTACCGGCTGATCAGCCGCGTGCTGGGGGACTGGGGGATCGGCAACACCCCCGTGGACATGGCCAACCTGGACACGGTCCGCAGCGCCGTCGCCGCCCACAAGACCCGCTTCGTCTGGGTGGAGACGCCGTCCAACCCGCTGATGAAGATCACCGACATCGCGGCGCTCGCGGACATCGCGCACGACGCCGGCGCCCTGCTGGTGGTGGACAACACCTTCGCGTCCCCCTACCTGCAGAACCCGCTCGCCCTGGGCGCCGACGTCGTGGTCCACTCCACCACCAAGTACATCGGCGGCCACTCGGACGTGGTGGGCGGCGCCGTCGTGGTCAAGGACGCGGAACTGGCGGAAAAGATCGGCTTCGTGCAGTTCGCCGTCGGCGCCGTGTCCGGGCCCATGGACGCGTTCCTGACCACCCGCGGCCTGAAAACCCTGGGCGTGCGCATGGACCGGCACAGCGAGAACGGCCAGGCCGTGGCCGAATGGCTGCTGGAACGCCCGGAGGTGGAGGCCGTGCTCTACCCGGGCCTGCCAACCCACCCCGGCCACGAGCTCGCGCGGAAGCAGATGCGCAAGTTCGGCGGCATGGTTTCCGTGCAGTTCAAGGGCGGCGAAGCCGCGGCCCGGAAGGTGGCCGAGTCCACGTCCGTGTTCACGCTGGCCGAGTCGCTGGGCGGCATCGAATCGCTCATGAACTACCCCTCGGAAATGACGCACGCCTCCGTCAAGGGCACCGAGCTGGCCGTGCCGGTCAACCTGCTGCGCCTGTCCTGCGGCATCGAGGACGTGGAGGACCTGATCGCGGACCTGGACCAGGCCTTCTCCTCGATCCCATAACCCCTCCCCGCGAGATGGCACTTAACCGCAGTGTGCCCGCCCCGGACTGCGGTTAACTGCCACCTCGCGGAGGGGTTGGCTTTCTTGAAAGAAGTCAGCTAGGGTTGCCCCCATGCCCCTTCGATCCGACTGGTCCACCCACAACTGCAGCATCGCCCGCGGCGTGGATATCCTCGGCGACCCCTGGACCATCCTTGTGCTCCGCGAGTTGTTCTTCGGCAACGGCCGCTTCGACGCGATCAAGAACCGGCTCAAGGTGGCCGACTCGGTGCTCACCAAGCGGCTGGGGGCCCTGGTTGAGGCCGGGCTGCTGGAGAAACGGGCTTACGACGACGGCGGCCGCACCCGACAGGAGTACGTCCTCACTTCCATGGGCGAGGACGTGCTCCCGGTCCTGAATGCGGTGACCATCTGGTCGGAGAAACACCTGGCCGCGCCGTCGGACCAGGCGCACCTGTTCGTCATCCACACCGGCTGCGGCAAGAGCACCACCTCGGCGGATACCTGCACCGAATGCGGGGAGCGGCTGACCGCCGCCAACACCAGCTGGCACAGCCGCGCCCGGTCCGAACAACCCATCAGGCTGTCCACAGCCGCAGGCAAGGAGGCAGCCGCATGAGCACGCTCCCCGATGAAGCAGCCGTTCCCGCCGAACGGGTGGAAGCAGGCGGCCCCAGGGCAACGCGGCGCCTGCACCCCGCATGGATCGTCGCTGCCGTGGCGTTCCTCGCCCTCGTGGGCGCCGCCGGATTCCGGGCAGCCCCGGGTGTCCTCATGGTGCCGCTGCAGCAGGAATTCGGCTGGTCCACCACCGTCCTCTCTGCGGCCGTCAGCATCAATCTGGTCCTCTTCGGCCTCACGGCCCCGTTTGCTGCGGCCCTGATGGAACGCTTCGGCATCCGCGCGGTCACGGCCACGGCACTGGTGCTGATCGGCATGGGAAGCGCCTTGACGGTCCTGGTGAACCAGTCCTGGCAGATCCTGCTGACCTGGGGCCTGCTGATCGGACTGGGCACCGGGTCCATGGCCCTGGTCTTCGCCGCCACCATCGCCAACACCTGGTTCACCAAAAGCCGCGGGCTGGTCATCGGTATCCTCACGGCCGGCAGCGCGGCCGGCCAGCTGGTCTTCCTGCCCTTCATCGCCCTGCTTGCCCAGGACCCGGGCTGGCGGCAGGCGTCCCTGCTGATCGCCGCCGGCGCCCTCGCCGTGGTGCCGCTGGTGCTGAAGTTCCTCAAGAACTCACCGGCCGACGTCGGAGTGCTGCCCTACGGTGCCGAACCCGAAGCCCTCCCGGCAGGCGCAGCCGAAGCCGGTCCGCGCACCAACGCGGCCGTCCGGGCCCTCCAGGTCCTCCGCCGCGCCAGCAAAATCCGGACGTTCTGGGCACTGGCTGCCGGCTTCGCGATCTGCGGTGCCACCACCAACGGCCTGATCGGCACCCACTTCATCCCCTCCGCCCACGACCACGGCATGCCGGAAACCACCGCGGCCGGCCTGCTCGCCGTCGTCGGAATCTTCGACATCGTGGGCACCATCGCCTCCGGCTGGCTCACCGACCGGTTCAACCCCCGCTTCCTGCTGGCTGTCTACTACCAGTTCCGCGGCATCGGCCTGCTGGTGCTCCCGCTGCTGCTCAACGCCGAGGTCCAGCCCAGCATGATCGTCTTCGTGGTGATCTACGGGCTGGACTGGGTGGCTACGGTTCCGCCCACCGCAGCCATTTGCCGCGAAACGTTCGGCGCCGACGGCAGCGTGGTGTTCGGCTGGGTGTTCGCCGCGCACCAGCTGGGTGCCGCCGCGGCGGCCATTGCCGCCGGAGCGTTGCGGGACGCCACCGGCCACTACACCTACGCATGGTTCGGCGCCGCCGCCATGTGCACCATCGCCGCCGTCATCAGCGCCACCATCCGGCGGCACCGCGCACCGGAAAACACCAACGCCGGCGAGACTGAACCGGCGGCCGCCTGAACCGGTAGGTATCCGGCGACGTTAGGCTGGGTCCCATGGAACCCATGCCGCCGGCCCCTGTCCGCCCCGTTGCCCTGATCACCGGGGCAGGGCGGTTGGCCGGCATCGGGGCGGGCGTCGCGCGGCAACTGGCCGCCGACGGCTGGGACCTCGTGCTCTCCTATTGGGCCGGGTATGACGCCCGCATGCCGTGGGGGAGCGAGCCGGAGGACGTTGTCCGGCTCACCGCGGAGCTTGAGGCCATCGGTGCCAGGGTCCATGCCCTCCCGGCCGACCTGCAGGATCCCGGGGTACCGGACCGGCTGGTTACCGACGCCGTGCGGCTGGCCGGTCCCCTGCAGGGGCTGGTCCTCAGCCATGCCGAGTCCGTCGATTCGGGCGTGCTGGACACCACCATCGAATCCTTTGACCGGCACTTCGCGGTGAATACCCGCGCCAGCTGGCAGCTGATTGCCGCCTTCGCGCGGCAGGCAACGGACGACGGCGGCGCGATCGTTGCGCTGACCAGTGACCACACAGCGTTTAACCTTCCTTACGGCGCCTCGAAGGGTGCGCTGGACCGGATCGTGGTCGCGGCCGCACGCGAACTGGGCCAGCGGGGGATCTCGGCCAACGTCCTGAACCCCGGCCCGGTGGACACGGGCTGGATGGATGACGAGGTCCGCGGCGAGCTCGTGCAGCGCCAGCCCACCGGCCGCCTGGGCACCCCGGCGGACGTGGCCGGGACTGTTGCGTTCCTGCTCTCACCCGCCGGCCGCTGGGTCTCGGGCCAGCTGCTCAAGTCCGACGGCGGCTTCTCGGCGTAGGCGCCCGGGTTCCCCTTTTCCCTGCCCCACCCAACCAGGCCGCAGTTGTTGTCGTTTTGGGCCCCCAAAACGACAACAACTGCCAGTCAGTTGGGGGAGCGGTCAGTGGAAGGCGCCGATACCTGTGATGTGCCGGCCCAGGACCAGGGTGTGCACCTCGTCGGTGCCCTCATAGGTCCGGACGGACTCGAGGTTGGCGGCGTGCCGCAGGGGTGAATAGTCCGTGGTGATGCCGTTGCCGCCCAGGATGGTCCGGGCCTCCCGTGCCACGGCGAGAGCTTCCCGGACGTTGTTCAGCTTGGCCAGCGAGATCTGTTCCGGGTGGATCCTGCCGGCGTCCTTGAGCCGGCCCAGATGCAGGGCCAGCAGGGTGCCTTTCTGGATTTCCACCAGCATGTCCACCAGCTTCTGCTGGGTCAGCTGGTAGCCGGCCAGCGGCTTGCCGAACTGCAGCCGGTCCAGCGAGTACGCCAGCGCGGCCTCGTAGGAATCCCGGGCAGCGCCCATGGCACCCCACGCGATCCCGTACCGGGCTTCGTTCAGGCAGGTGAATGGGCCGCGCAGCCCCCGCGCCGCCGGGAGCAGGGCCTCCGGACCCAGCCGGACGTCGTCGAACACCACATCGCACTGGATGGAGGCCCGCATGGACAGCTTCTGCCGGATGGGGGTGGCGGTCACGCCTGGGGTACCGGCCGGCACCAGGAAGCCGTGCACGCCGTCGTCCGTCATCGCCCACACCACCATCACACCCGCCACGGAGGCCAGCCCGATCCAGCGCTTGGCGCCGTTGAGAACCCAGCCGGCGTCATCGCCGGAACCATCCCGGCGTGCCACCGTGGCCATGGAGGCAGGGTCCGAGCCTGCGGTCGGTTCGGTGAGCGCGAAGCAGCCGATGATTTCCCCGGCGGCCATCCGGGGCAGCCACTGCTCCTTCTGCTCTTCGGAACCCCAGGTGTGGATGGCGGTCATGGCCAGCGAACCCTGGACGGACACGAAGGTGCGGATCCCGGAGTCCCCGGCCTCCAGTTCCATCGCCGCAAGCCCGTATTCGACGGCGGACCGGCCCGGGCAGCCGTAGCCCTCCAGGTGCATGCCCAGCACGCCCAGCTCGCCCAGCTCCGGGGCAAGTTCCAGGGGGAAGACGGCGTCCTCGTACCACCGGGCAATGTCGGGTTTGATTCGTTGCTCGGTGAAGTCGCGGACCTTCTGGCGAAGCTCCAGTTCCTCCGCGGACAGCAGGGAGTCCAGATCCAGGACGTCCGACGCGTTGGCCGTAGTGGCTTCACTGGTCATTTCTTCCCCTGCCATTTCTTTACTGATCACTTCTCTTCACCAGGAAGTAGCCGCGGGTGGAGGGCAGGAACCGGCAGACGACGGCGAGCACCACGCCCAGCGCCAGCAGCAGCACGCCGCTGACGAAGGCCCCGCCGACGCCGAAGATCTGCGTGTCGCCGTACGCCGGGTCCCACATCTGCACCGCCGAGACGAAGAACGCGCCGGTCAGCAGCACCGCGCCCAGCAGGGGCAGGATGCCCCGGAACCACAGGTTGCGGGCGGATTCGCGCAGCGTGCCCCGGAAGTACCAGAAGCAGGCGAACCCGGTCAGGGCGTAGTAGAAGGCGATGAACAGGCTGATGGCGCTGATGGAGTCGGCCAGCAGGTTTTCGCTCAGGACGCTCATGGCCACGTAGTAGGCCGCGGCTGCGCCGCCCATCACCTGGGTGGAGAAGCCCGGGGTCTGGTTCTTCGGATGCACTTCACCGAACTTCGCCGGCAGTGCCCCGTGGACGCCCATGGACAGGGTTCCGCGGGCGGTAGGCAGGATGGTGGTCTGGGTGGAGGACAGGACGGAGGCCAAAACCGCGACGACGATCAGCCAGCCCCAGGGACCCAGCACCACGTCCTTCATGGCGAGGAAGACGTCGTCCTGGTTCGCCTCATTGCCCAGGCCGATGCCCTCCGAACCAACGGTGGCGTACATCATCACCAGCAGGGCGACGGAAACGTAGATCGCCACGAGCACGAACGCCGAGATGACGGCCCCGCGGCCGGGGGTGGTGGACGGGTTCTCGGTTTCCTCGTTCACCGCCAGGCAGGTGTCCCAGCCCCAGTAGATGAACAGGGCCAGCAGGGCACCGTGCACCACGGCGCCCGGGTCGGCGAATGCACCCACGGGGTTGAACCACTCAACGTCGAAGGCCTGGCCCTCCGGCGCCCCGCCCACGATCCGGACAATGATCGCCAGGGCGAAAATGCCCAGCGCTATGTACTGCACATAGGTGAGGACGCGCTGGACGTGCTCGCCCAGCCGGATGCCGCGGTAGTTCACCAGGGTCATCAGGACGATGAACAGCAGTCCCGTGCCGGTGACCAGCAGCGTATTCCCTGCCAGTGAGCCGTCGCCCACCAGGAGCCACAGGTATTGGCCGGCCACCTGCGCAAGATTGGCCAGGACCACGATCCCGGCGAGCGCCACGCCCCAGCCGCCCAGCCAGCCTGCCCAAGGGCCGAAGGCCTGGCGGGACCAGGTGAACGTGGTACCGCAGTCCGGGATGGCGCTGTTCAGCTCGCGGAAGGCGTAGGCGATGAAGAGCACCGGGATGAACCCGAGCAGGAGGATCAGGGGAGTGTAGTTGCCGTTCACGGCAACGATGAGTCCCAGGGTGGCGGCCAGCGAATACACGGGGGCGGTGGATGCCAGCCCCAGCATGACCGAGTCGCCAAGGTCCAGGATGCCGGCCCGCAATCCCTTCGCCGGGACTGCGGTGCCGGGCCCGCCCGCGGGGCCTCCCGCCGTCGTCATGTCTGTCCTCATAGGGCGATTCCTGCCTTGCTGGTGTTGGCCACGGCCGAAAGCGGCGCCGGCGCGTCAATGGTGTTGGGCACGAAGCGGCAGAAGTAATCCGTGACCGGCCCGTCCGATTCCCGGATGCCGCAGCCCACGGATTCACCGTCCACCACCCAGAGGCCCAGGACGGGGTGGTTGCCGTCGAAGTCCGGCAGCGGGTGGTACTGCTGGTAGCACCAGCCCTCCCGGCCGTAGCCGCCGGGCTGTTCCAGCCGGATGCCGTCGGCGTTAATGCGGATGTTGTCCCCTTCGCGGCCATGCAGGGGCTTGCCCACCCATCCCTTGAGCGGGCCGGGATCCGTGAGGTAGGCGGGCAGCAGGTTGGGGTGGTCCGGATAGAGGTGCCACAGTGCGGCAAGCAGGGCCTTGTTGGACAGCAGCATCTTCCACGCAGGTTCCACCCAGCGAGGGTTCTGCGCCCGCTCCAGGAGGCGGGGGCCGAACTCCTCCTTCATCATCAGCTCCCAGGGGTAGAGCTTGAAGATGGTGCTGATCAGAAAGTTGTCCAGGTCCACGAAGCGGTTCAGGTTGGGGTCCCACCCGATATCGGACATGTTGATGCCGATGGTGGTCCATCCCGCCTGGCCGGCTACGTCGCGCATGTAGGCGGCGGTCATCCAGTCCTCGCCGGACTCCTCCACCTCGGAGTGGGCCACGTGCAGGGTGCTCATGCCGGTGCGGTACTGGAACTTCTTCCACTGCCGGATCAGGGCTTCGTGGATGCCGTTCCACTGGTCCTTTTCCGGGAAGACGTCCTGCAGCCAGAACCATTGGGCGACCGCGGCCTCGATCAGCCCCGTAGGGGTGTCCGCGTTGTACTCCAGCATCTTGGCCGGGCCGCTCTGCCCGTCGTAGATGAAATCGAACCTGCCGTAGACGTCCACATCTCCGGCCTGCAGCGATTCCGCCGCGAGCTCCAGGGCCTGGGGTCCGATGCCGATGCTGCCCATGGCCCCGGTGGCGAGGAACTTCGCCGCCTCCACGCACATCCGGTGCATGTCCTCGGCCACCGCCTCCAGGGTCTCGACCTCGTCCATGGTGAATTCGTAGTAGGCGGATTCGTTCCAGTACTCGATGCGGCGCCCGTCATCCATGGTGGTGGTGGAGAAGACCAGGCCCTGCTCTTCGATCTTCTGCTTCCAGCCCGGACGAGGGTCAGACAACAACCGTTTCAACCGTCAGCCCCCTGAGACCTTGCTGCCGCCGCCGCTTGACCCGCTCTTGGCGCTGCTGCCGAAGCCGCCACGGCTGACGGTGCCGCCGCTGCTGCTGTACCCGGTGGACGCCTTGGCCCCGCTGGGAATGGTGCGGGTGTAGTTGGGCGCGGTGGACCTGTTCTGGCCGATGGACGGGACGCTGGCGCCGCGGGAGTAGAAGTACCAGGCGTAGAGGCCGCCGCTGCGGCCGGCGGAACTGTCGCAGTTGGTGTCCGCCACGCGCTCGCCGGTTTCGTCGTTGAAGCACACCTGCGCGTACTCGGGGTCGTCCTCGTTGCTGGCAACGACGGCGGTGATGGTTCCGGCCAGCAGCGCCGTGACGCCCAGCCCCACCACCACGGTGCGGCGCTGTGACCGCTTCTTCCGGGCCGCCGCCTCGTTGAGCTGCTTTTCCCGTTCACGCGCAAACGGGTCAACCGGGGCGACCGGCCCGTTCAGGAGTTCCGGGCGCAGTTCGGGTTTGGGGACCTGCCAGGGCGGGGGCTTTGGCGTGTTGTCCGCCCCGGATCCTTGGCCCGGCGGGCCGGACGGCGCAGCACCGCCCGGTTCTTCTTGGTGTGAATCCACGGTGTCCCCTCAATCGTTCAGTACATCGGGCACAGGTAAATCGGCACAGCGCTGCACCCCCACATGCAATCCTCGACTCAGCGTAGCCCCTGGCGGTGCCGCCTGCGAGCAGGACGACGCCCTGGCGGCAGGGGAGAACTGCCCATTGCCGGATCCCGCAGATCAGGCAGCGCCAAACAATAGACTGGGGCCATGGAAACAGCTTCAGTCCTCGCCGTCTGCCGCGTCCACCAGCTCCTGCCGGACGCTTCCACCGCGGGCGTCACCGCGATCGACAAACGCCCGACCGAGGGGCCGGTCAAGGTGCACAAGCTGGGACTGCAGGGCGACGTCCAGGCCGACCGGGCCAACCACGGCGGCCCGGACCAGGCCATCTACGCCTACTCACAGGCGGACGCCGACTATTGGGCCGGCCTGCTGCAGCGGGACGTCCCGCCGGGGGCCTTCGGCGAGAACCTCCGGGTGGCCGGCATCGAGCCCACCGACGCGGTGATCGGGGAGCGCTGGCGGATCGGGCTCGACGTGGAGCTTGAGGTCACCTCGCCACGGACCCCGTGCGCCACGTTCCAGCGGTGGCTGGGGGAGCCCCGGTGGGTTCGGCGCTTCACTGAGGAAGGCCGGGTGGGCGCCTATCTGCGCGTCATCAAAACCGGCAACATCCAGGCCGGCGACCACATCCACCGGACCTACGTCCCGGGGCACGGGATCACGGTCGGCCAATGGTTCAGCGCACCGGACGCCGAGTCCATGGAGGCGCTGAAGGATGCGGACGCCGAGGGCGGGATCCGGCTGCAGCAGCCGGAATTCAGCAGGAAATTCGAGGCCCTGCAGCGCCAGCTCGGCCTCTAGGACGGGAAGTACGACGGCGGAAGGCACCGGGTGTGCCCAAGCTCACCGCCCGCCGTCGGCCGCCCGATTAACGGTCACCGGGGCCCGTGCCCTACACTTGAAACATCCCCCACTCCGGAAATCCCTTTTTCCTGCCCAATTTTTGAGGCAGGACTGGCAAGTGTTGGGGCCCGCAACTGTGATGCGGGCATTTTCATAGGGAGAGCCGGCTAAAGAAAACGCTGTACAGACTGCTGGGATAGCAGCCAAGAGATGCAGCGCGAAGTCCTGCCACGGGATTGCGAAAGCGCCGGACTTCTGTGACCGGCCGGTCAATGTCAGCCCGGCACCCACGGCACATGTACTGCGGCTCCGCTCACCTCGGGTTGTGCCGCGTGGCCCCCTATGGATGAGGAATATCCCCCTATGCTGGAAAACCAGAACGACACCACTGCCGTCCTCGACGAAGCCCCCGCCGTCGCCGCTGAGGCACCTGCCCCTGCGCCGGAGGAGGAAGACAACGGCGTGAAGTTCGCCGACCTCGGCATCGACGGCCGCGTCCTGGCCGCCCTGCAGGACGTCGGCTACGAAAAGCCGTCCCCCATCCAGGCAGCCACCATCCCGCTGCTGCTCGAAGGCCGCGACGTCGTGGGCCTGGCACAGACCGGTACCGGCAAGACTGCAGCATTCGCAGTGCCGGCGCTGTCCCGCCTGGCCGAACTGCACGACCTGAACGGCCCCTCGCGCAAGACCCAGGCCCTGGTGCTGGCTCCCACCCGTGAACTCGCGCTGCAGGTGGCCGAGGCGTTCACTTCCTACGCCAAGCACATCGACGACTTCACCGTGCTGCCCGTCTACGGCGGTTCCGCGTACGGCCCGCAGCTCGCCGGCCTGCGCCGCGGCGCCCAGGTGGTTGTGGGTACCCCCGGCCGCGTGATCGACCACATCTCCAAGGGCTCCCTGGACCTGTCCGAACTGCAGTACCTGGTGCTGGACGAGGCTGACGAGATGCTGCGGATGGGCTTCGCCGAGGACGTGGAGCAGATCTTCCAGCAGACCCCCGAGGACCGCCAGGTGGCGCTGTTCTCGGCCACCATGCCCAGCCAGATCCGCCGGATGTCCAAGCAGTACCTGAACGATCCCGAAGAGGTGTCGGTCAAGACCAAGACCTCCACGGGCTCCAACATCCGCCAGCGCTACCTGCAGGTCATGGGCCCGCACAAGCTCGACGCCATGACCCGCATCCTCGAGGTGGAAGAGTTCGACGGCGTCATCGCCTTCGTGCGTACCAAGATGGCCACCGAGGACCTCGCGGACAAGCTGAAGTCCCGCGGCTTCCAGGCTGCCGCCATCAACGGCGACATCCCGCAGCAGCAGCGTGAACGCACCGTCGATGCCCTGAAGGAAGGCCGGATCGACATCCTGGTGGCCACCGACGTCGCGGCCCGCGGCCTGGACGTTGAGCGCATCAGCCACGTCATCAACTACGACATCCCGCACGACACCGAGTCCTACGTGCACCGCATCGGCCGCACCGGCCGCGCGGGCCGCAACGGTGACGCGATCCTGTTCATGACGCCCCGCGAGAAGTACCTGCTCCGCGCCATCGAAAAGGCGACCCGCCAGTCCGTGGAGCAGATGCACCTGCCCACGGCGGAGACCGTCAACTCGCTGCGCCTGGGCAAGTTCGCCGAGCGCATCACCGAGACCCTGGAGTCCGAGGATGTGGCCATGTTCCGCGACCTCATCGCCTCCTACGAGGAAGAGCACAAGGTGCCGGCAGCCGAAATCGCTGCGGCACTGGCTGTCATGGCCCAGGGCGGCCAGCCGTTGCTGGTCAAGGACCTGCCCGCGGCTCCCGAGTTCCAGAAGCGCGAGCGCTCCAAGGACGGCTTCGGCTCCCGTGGACCCAGCAGGCAGCTGACCGAGGGCAACGCCACCTACCGTATTGCGGTGGGGCGCCGCCAGCGCGTCATGCCCGGCTCGATCGTGGGCGCCATTGCCAACGAGGGCGGCATCTCCTCCTCGCAGATCGGCGGCATCGATATCCGTTCGGACCACTCCCTGGTGGAGCTGCCCGCGGACCTGAGCCCCGAGCAGCTGCGTGCCTTGTCCCGCACCCGGATCGGCGGCGAGCTGATCCACCTCGAACTGGACAACGGCCGCAAGCCCTCGGGCGACCGCGGCGCCTACCAGGGCAGCCGCGGCGGCAACTTCAAGGGCAACGGCGGGTTCAAGAAGGAATTCCGGAAGAACGACGGCGAACGGTCCTCCGCGGACCGCGGCGGTCGTTCGTACAGCGAGCGTTCCGAGCGCAGCTTCGGCCACGGCGACGGCTCCCGCAAACCCCGCAATGGCGCTGACGGCGGCCACCGCGACTACAACCGCAAGGGCAAGTGGTGACCCTTCCGCGGGTTTGAGTAATTGACGACGGCGATGGGCCGGCTTTCGAGCCGGCCCATCGGCGTTTTAACGGGTCGTCCCATCCAGCGGTGTGGGGCTGGACACATTCCAGTTGCGGAATAGAGGCGACCGGCCCTCGAAAGGTGCATTCCGTCGGCGTCCGCTCTGCCTTCCCGGGCCCCTGCAGCCGCGGAATTCCGCGGAAAACGGAGCTCCGGCACGGCCGAAATGCAACTGTTGCGCGGCCCCGGAGCCGCCGCGGGCCCCGATTTGTTGGTGCGTAAATCTTCCGGTAGAGTATTTACTCGTTGCCCCCCTAGCTCAGTGGTAGAGCGCGTTCTTGGTAAGAACGAGGTCACCGGATCGATTCCGGTGGGGGGCTCTGGATGAGGGCCTGTATCAGGGCGGTTTAGGCCGGCTGACGCAGGCTTTTCTCATCCATGGCGGTGTAGCTCAGTTGGTTAGAGCGCACGACTCATAATCGTGAGGTCGGGAGATCGAGCCTCCCCACCGCTACAGGCTAAGCCCCCGGATCCTGGATCCGGGGGCTTTCCTGTTTCTGCGTTCCGCAGTAGCTTGGCAGCAACTGGCGGACAGGGGATTCGGTGGATTTCTTCACAGCGGTGATGGAGCCGTTCCGGTGGCTGGTGTCGGTCATCATGGTGGCTTTCCACGACGGGCTGGCCGGAATTGGCATGCCGCCGGCCGACGGCTGGACCTGGACGCTGTCCATCATCGGGCTGGTGCTGGTGATCCGCGCCGCCCTGGTTCCCGTTTTCCTGGCGCAGGTGAAAGCCCAGCGGCGGATGCGGCTCCTGCAGCCCGACCTGATGGCGCTCCAGGAAAAATACCGCGGCAGGACCGACCCGCTGTCCCGGCAGGCCATGGCCCAGGAACAGATGGCCCTGTACCGGAAGCATGGAACCAACCCGTTCTCGGCCTGCCTGCCCCTGCTGATCCAGGCCCCGTTCTTCCTGGGCCTCTTCCAGGTGCTCTCCGGAATGTCGAATGCGGCGGGGCGCGGCGAGGGCATCGGAGCGATGGGGCACGGCCAGGTGGCGCAGTTCGATGCCGCGTCCATCGCCGGGGTGCCGCTCTCCGCGTCCCTGCTCCACGGCAGCGGCGACCTGACGGCCCTCGCCGTGCTCGCCGTCGCCTTGATCCTGGTGATGACCGCGTGCCAGTTCCTCACGCAAAAACTCGTCAGCGCGCGGACCTTGGACGGGCAGGACCCGGACAGCCCGCTGGTGCGCCAGCAGAAGATCCTCCTGTACGTGCTGCCGGTTGTCTTCGCCGCGGGCGGGGTCTTTTTCCCGGTCGGCGTGCTGGTTTACTGGACGGTCTCCAACCTCTGGACCCTGGGGCAACAGTTCCTGGTGTCCCGGCAGCCTATCCAGACGTAGCAGCCGGCGGCAGAATGGTCCCCATGGGCCAGCTGATCTACTCCGGACTCGCGTCCATCGACGGCTACACCGCCGACAAGGACGGCAACTTCGACTGGGCCGCCCCGGACGAGGAAGTCCATGCCTTCATCAATGACCTCGAACGCGGCGTGGGCACCGCCCTCTACGGCCGGCGCATGTACGAGGTCATGTCCGTCTGGGAGACCATGGACACCGCCGACGAGCCGCCTGTCATCCAGGATTACGCGGGGATCTGGCGCGCCGCGGACAAGGTGGTGTACTCCAACTCCCTTGGCAGCGTCGCCACGGACCGCACCCGCCTGGAGCGTCAGTTCCTCCCGGACGCGGTGCGGGAGCTGAAGGCAGCCACTGAGGGAAGCATCAGCATCGGCGGCCCCACCCTGGCCGCCCGCGCCCTCATGGCGGGACTGGTGGACGAATGCCGGATATTCGTGACGCCCGCGGTGGTGGGCGGCGGCCTGCGTTTGTTCCCCGACGGCTTCGACGCCCGGTTCGACCTTCTGGAGGAGCGCCGGTTCGCCGCCAGCGGCGTGGTGTACCTGCGCTATGGAGCCCGCTGAACCGCGGGCGCGCCGGACCGCGCCTGCACCGCGAAGAGGGTGAACAGCAGGGCCGCCAGGGCACCGAAGCCGAGCCAGGGCACAAAGTCCCTGTTCAGGGGCGGGTGGCCGCTTGGAAATATGCGCTGGGCAGGCAGAATGGGTGCATGACACGCATCGCCATCATCGGCGGCCACGGCAAAGTGGCCCTGCTCCTGTCCGCCATGCTTGCCGAGGAGGGGCACAGCGTCACCTCCTTCATCCGGAACCCCGGCCATGCCGCGGACGTCACGGCCACCGGCGCCACCCCGGCGGTCCTGGACGTGGAGAATTCGACGACGGCGGAGATCGCCCGGGCGCTGGAGGGCCAGGACGCCGTGGTCTGGTCTGCCGGTGCCGGCGGCGGCAACCCCGGCCGCACCTATGCGGTGGACCGGGACGCTGCCATCCGCTCCATGGACGCCGCAGCCCAGGCCGGCGTTGAGCGGTACGTCATGGTCTCCTACCTGGGGGCCGGCAAGGACCACGGGGTACCGGAGAACAACAGCTTCTACGCGTACGCCGAGGCAAAGGCGGCCGCGGACGAATACCTTCGCGGCAGCAAACTGGCGTGGACCATCCTGGGCCCCGGGGCGCTGACGGACAAACCCGGAACCGGGCTGATCGACGTCGACCCCGCACCTGGCGGGAGCCGGGAAACCTCCCGGGCCAATGCGGCGATCGTGGCGGCTGCGGTGCTGGACCTGCCCCAGACGGCGGGCCGGACCATCGAGTTCCGCGACGGGACGCTGCCGGTGGCCGCGGCGTTGGAGCCGGACTCCTAAAACGCCTGGCCCGCAAGGGACCGCTCCGGCTGCACGGCGGCGGCCAGTTCCAGGTCCAGGGAATTCCGTTCGACGTAATCCAGCGCTTTCCGGACTGCGCCCACCGTCACGATCGCGTCCCCCAGCGGGGAGACCGCCACCTGCGGCGGCGTGGCGGTAAAGTCCGCCAGGCGCTCGCTGATCGGAGTGAGCAGCACGTCCGCGGAGTTGGCCACGCCGCCGCCGATCACCACCAGTTCAGGATTGAGAAGGGTGGCCAGGGTCCCCACCACGCGGGCCATCCTGTCGGCCAGGCGCTCCATGATGGCCTGCGCCACGGCGTCACCGTTGGCCGCGGCAGCGAAAACCTGCTCCGCTTCAACCCGGCCCGGCCGAAAGGCACGCAGGGCGGTTGGTTCCGGCCCGGCCAGGGCATCGGCGGCCCACGACCTGGCGAGGTGGGCGATGCCGAAGGTGTCACCCACGCCCTCCACCAGGCCCAGATAGGCAAGCTCGCCGGCGCTTCCGCGGGTGCCATGCACCAACCGGCCGCCTTCGACGATGCCCGAGCCCAACCGTTCGCTGGCCAGGATCACCACGACGTCGTCGACGCCGCGCGCCGCCCCCTGCCAGCGTTCGCCCAGGGCTGCCAGGTTGGCGTCGTTTTCCATCAGCACTGTCCAGCCCCTTTTCTCCTTCAGGGCGCGGCGCAGTCCCAGGTTGAACAGGCCCCAGAACTCCTGCGTGGCCAGCACCTCCCCGTGCCGGTCCACCGGGGCGGCGACGCCGGCGCAGACGGCCAGCACCTGCTCCGGTGACGCGGCTGCGGCTTCGAGAGCCGCGGCGGCCACATCGTCGATCAGGGCGATGCGCTCCGCCGGGCTGGCTGTCCGGGCGCCGAACGGGCGGCTGGACCGGGCGATGGTTTTGCCCCGGAGGTCCGCGGCCACCACGGTCACCTTCCAGTAGCCGATATCCATTCCCAGGACCACGCCGGCGCGCTCGTTGAGGTCGAACCGGCGGGCCGGCCTGCCCTTCCGGTAGCCGCCGAATTCGCGCTGGTTTTCCAGTTCGCGGAGCCAGCCCTGCCGGACCAGGTCCTCGCACACGGCGATGGTGGTGGCCCGGGCCAGACCCGTGGCCGCCATGATGTCCGTGACCGTCACCGCGGCCGAGGCGCGCATGAATTCCAGGACGGCGCCGGCACTGACCCGGCGCAGCAGGCGCGGTGTCGCCGGAACCGGTTCGGGCATGGTGTTGACCTTCCTCTGGATGGCGCCAATAATGGTGATGGAAGTAAATTTAGATTCAAAATAAATATACGCTCTCTGAAGAAAAGGACCACCCCCTTGTCCACCACTGCCACCCTGGCAACCCTGTCCGACTCTGACCGTCTGGCTGACCCGAACTGGTGGCGCCAGGCGTCCGTCTACCAGATCTATCCGCGCAGCTTCGCCGATTCCAACGGCGACGGCATCGGCGACCTCAAGGGCATCACGGAAAAGGTTCCGTACCTGAAAAAGCTGGGGATCGACGCCGTCTGGCTGAGCCCCTTCTACCCCTCGGCCCTGGCTGACGGCGGCTACGATGTGGACGACTACCGCGACGTGGACCCCAAGCTGGGCACGCTGGAGGACTTCGACGCGATGGCCAAGGCCCTGCATGAGGCCGGCATCAAGCTGATTGCAGACATCGTCCCCAACCACTCCTCGAACCGGCACAAGTGGTTCCAGGAAGCCCTGGCGTCGCCGAAGGGTTCACCGGAGCGCGACCGCTACATCTTCCGCGACGGGCTGGGCGAAAACGGCGAGCTGCCGCCGTCGGACTGGGATTCCGTCTTCGGTGGTCCCGCATGGGAGCGCATCACCGAACCGGACGGCACCCCCGGCCAGTGGTACATGCACATCTTCGCCAAGGAACAGCCGGACCTGAACTGGTCCAACCGCGAAATCCGCGACGACTTCCTCAAAACCCTGCGCTTCTGGTCCGACCGCGGCGTGGACGGCTTCCGCGTGGACGTTGCCCACGCCCTGACCAAGGACCTCACCGAGCCCCTGCTGTCCAAGCTGGAACTGAGCGCGGCCAACACCGGCGTGGACGGATTCGACGACGGCACGCACCCGTTCTGGGACCGCGACGAGGTCCACGAGATCTATGCAGAATGGCGCGAGGTGTTCAACGAGTACAACCCGCCGCGCACCGCCGTCGCCGAAGCCTGGGTGCACGCCACCCGCCGCGCCCGCTACGCCAGCCCCCAGGGCCTGGGCCAGGCCTTCAACTTCGACCTGCTGCAGGCCGATTTCGACGCCGCCGAATACCGCGAAATCATCACCCGCAACCTCGCCGAGGCCGCCGCCACCGGCGCCTCCTCCACCTGGGTGTTCTCCAACCACGACGTCGTCCGCCACGCCACCCGCTACGGCCTGCCCCAGGTGGCCAAGGACAAGGCCGGCGCCAAGGGCCAGGACGGGAAAGCCTGGCTGCTGGCCGGCGGCCCGAAGGACCAGCTCGATGTTGAACTCGGCGAGCGCCGTGCCCGTGCCGCCACGCTGCTGATGCTGGCCGTTCCCGGGTCCGCCTACCTGTACCAGGGCGAAGAGCTGGGCCTGCAGGAAGTTGCGGAAATCCCGGAGGCGGAGCGGCAGGACCCGTCCTTCTTCCGCAACAGGGGCGTTGAGATCGGCCGTGACGGCTGCCGTGTGCCGCTGCCGTGGAAGGTGGAAGGGGCGTCGTTCGGATTTGGCGACGGCGGCGCGCACCTGCCGCAGCCGGACTGGTTCAGCAAGTACGCCGTGGAGGCCCAGGACGGGACGGAAGGCTCCACGCTGGAGCTGTACCGTGCAGCCCTGAAGCTGCGCCACGAGTTGCAGACGGACGAGGAACTTGACTGGGCCGGGAACGGCAACCCTGACGTGCTGCACTTCAAGCGCCCGAACGGCTGGCAGTCCGTGACCAACTTCGGGAACACCGCCGTCGAGCTTCCCGCCGGTGAGGTGCTGCTCAGCAGCGCCCCGCTCGAGGACGGCAAGCTGCCGGCCAACACCACGGCGTGGCTGCGCTGATGCCGGTTCCCGGACCCCGGAAGCCGGCATGCAGGAGCTGATTTACGGGTGCATGGGCCTGGGCGGCGGCTGGTCGGACGAGCCACACGGCAGCAGCCATGTGGACGAGGCCGCTGCTGCCGTCCAGGCCGCCCTGGACGCGGGTATCAGCTTCTTTGACCACGCGGACATCTACCGGAACGGCAAGTCGGAGGCGGTGTTCGGCGAGGTCCTCGCGGCCACGCCGGGGCTGCGGGACCGCATCAGGCTGCAGACCAAGTGCGGCATCAGGCTCAACGAACGCGGCCTGCAGACGCACTACGACCTCAGCCGCGAAGCGATCCTGGAACGGGTCAACGGCAGCCTGCAGCGGCTCCGGACCGACTATGTGGACGTCCTCCTGCTGCACCGCCCCGACCCCCTGTCGGACCCCGCCGAGGTGGCGGCCGCCGTCGGGCAGCTTATGGCCGAAGGGAAGGTCCGGCAGCTGGGCGTCTCCAACATGTCCGGGCCGCAGATCGAGGCGCTGCAGGACCGGCTGGACACACCGGTGGTGGCCAACCAGCTCGAAATGAGCCTCCTCAAACGCGCGTGGCTCGAAAGCCAGGTCCTGGTCAACCATCCCGGGCACCTGGACTACAGCTTTCCGCACGGCACGGTGGAGTTCTGCACGCGCAACAACATCACGCTGCAGGCCTACGGCTCCCTGGCCCGCGGCGCGTACACCGGCGTGGAACCGGAGAGCCCGGCCTCCCCGGAAGCCGCCACCACGGAACTCGTGGCCCGGCTGGCGGGGGAGTACGGCGCCACCGGCGAAGCTGTCCTGCTGGGCTGGCTGATGAAGCACCCGGCAGGGATCGCGCCCGTGATCGGGACGGCCAACCCGGACCGGATCCGCGCCTGCGGTGACGCCGGCCGGGTGGCCCGGGCCCTGACCCGCCCCGACTGGTACAACCTCTGGGTCACTGCGCGCGGCAGCAACATTCCCTGATTCCCCCAACTGGGTAGCAGCAGGTGTCGTTATGGAGCTTCATAACGACACCTGCTGCTACCTACTTTCCGTTGAAGAAGCGGCTTGACAGGGGCGCGGGCGCCAGTCACAACCGTTTAGTTCGTATTGAACCTCACAAGCTGGCCGTTTTCTTCGCCGCGCCGCTGCCGGGCCGGATACGGTAGATACATGACGTCTACCATCGCCACCGAGACCGTAAGGCCGGAACGCAATATCCCTGCAGAGATCGCCCGCTCCTGGCTCCTCGTGAACGCCATGAAGCCGGAACTGTTCGACCAGTCGGCCGTGTCCCGCGCCGACTCGATCATCCTGGATATTGAAGATGCCGTGGACCCTTCCCAGAAGGACCAGGCCCGGAACAACGTGATCGACTGGCTCACGGCCGGCGGCAAGGCCTGGGTCCGCATCAACGACGCCACCAGCCCGTTCTGGGCCGATGACCTTGCCGGCCTGCGGGGCACCCCCGGCCTGCTCGGCGTCATGCTCGCCAAGACCGAATCCGCGGACCAGGTCACCGAGAGCTTCCACCGCATGGACGGCAAGACCCCCGTCATTCCGTTGGTGGAATCCGCCGTCGGCATCGAGGAAGCGAACAACATCGCCAAGGCCCAGGGCGCCTTCCGCCTGGCCTTCGGCTCCGGCGACTTCCGCCGCGACACCGGCATGGCCGCCACCCCCGAGGCCATGGCCTACCCGCGCGCCAAGCTCGTCGTGGCCAGCCGCGTGGGCAACCTGCCGGGCCCCATCGACGGACCCACCGTGGGCACCAACCACCCCATCCTGCGCGAGCAGACCGGCATCACCGTGATGATGGGCATGACCGGCAAGCTGTGCCTGGCCATCGACCAGACCCCCGTCATCAACGAGGTCATCAGCCCCACGCCGTCCGACGTCGCCTGGGCCACCGACTTCATGGCGGACTTCGAAGCCAACGGCCGCGTCATCCGTGACGGCTCCGACCTGCCCCGCCTGGGCCGCGCCGAGAAGATCATGAAGCTCGCGGTCGCCTTCGGGGTGCAGCCCGCACTGTAGTGCCGCCCACATATCTTCAGGAGGCCCCGTTGACCGATACCCGCTATCTGGTCCACGGGGTCTTTTGGGATGGGCCGCCGGCTGTCCAGCCCACGGAAACCGATAAATCAGCTGACGACGGCGGCGCCCCGGTATTGCGCCTCCAGTCACCGGACGGGGAGTTCCGGCAGCTCGGCCTCCACGCCGGTGCGCGCCTGGGCTTTGAGGTGGTCCAGCCGGGCAGGTCCTGCCTGGGGCACGTGGTGGTTCATTCCCCATCGCGGCGGGAACACATCCTGTGTACGGCTGGTGCCGCGGCATCGAAGGGCAAGCAGTGCGGGCGCTGCTTCATGCTGGACGAATCCCGGCTGATGCACGACTTCCACCGCGGCGGCCGGGTCACTCCGGGGCTGCGGGACTACCTGATGCAGGAACACTGGCTCTATGTGGCCACGTTCGCCGGCGGTGCCACCAAGGTGGGGACGGCGTCCGGCCCACGGAAGTGGAACCGGCTCGCGGAGCAGGGCGCGGCTGCCGCGAGGTACGTGGCACGCGCGGAGGACGGCCGGGTGGTGCGTATCCTCGAGGACCTGGTGAGCTCGGAAGCCGGGTTGACGCAGCAGATCCGGTCCGCAGCCAAGGCGGACGCCCTGCTGCAGCCGCTCCCGCCCAGGCAGATGGACGCCATCAATACCCGCGCCGCCGCCCAGGTGCGGGCGCTGCTGGCGCACACCGCCGTCGACGGCTTCGAGGCGGTGGAGGAGCAATGGGTCCGGCCGGCCCGGGCCGACGCCCTCTACGGGAGTGACGCTTTCCGCCACGCCTACCCGCACCCGCTGGACACAGGCCGGCACGGCTTCGACATCGCCGCGCTGAGCGGGCCGAACGCACTGGCCCGGCTGGACGGCACCGGTCCCGAGTTCGTGGTCAACCTGTCCCAACTGGCCGCCCGGACCATCGTCCTGGGTGACTATGCCTCGGCGGTGCCGGCGGTCCAGGAGTCCCTGTTCTGACGGCCCGGTAAACTGGCTGGGTGCTGAACGAATTCTGGGCCACCGCGCCAACCCGCTACAAAGTCCTGGTCTTCAGCGCGATGGGACTGATCGCCGTCGGCATCATCCTCAACCTGGTGGGCAACACCAGTGGCAACCAGGGGCTGGCCATGGCCTCCCTGCCGCTGATCGGTCTGGGCCTCGTCCTGCATGTGGCCGGCATCGTGGTCCGTGGCCAGGCGATCCGCAAGAACCTGCGCCGCTAGCCGCCGCCGGAACGGTACCGGCGGGCTTTTCCGGCCGCCACTGACCGGGCGATAGGCTGGAGGCCATGACTATCAATCCGGACCTGCAGGGGCGAAGCTACCCTGCCGCAGAGGTGTACGACGTCGGACGCGAGAAGATCCGCGAGTTTGCCCGCGCCGTCAAAGCCACCCACCCTGCACATTTCGACCTCGACGCAGCCAAGGCCCTGGGCCACCGCGACCTCGTGGCCCCGCCCACGTTCGCCATCATCATCGCCCAGCGCGCCGACGCCCAGCTGATCGAGGATCCGGCAGCCGGCATCGATTTCTCCCGCGTGGTCCACGCCGACCAGCGCTTCACGCACCACCGGCCCATCGTCGCCGGGGACCGCCTCATCGCGGAACTGCACGTCGACGGCGTCCGGGCCATGGGCGGCGGCGCCATGATCACCACCCGCTCCGAGATCTTCGCCCTCGGTGACGGCGACGCCCGCGAACACGTCACCACCACCACGTCATCCATCCTGGTCCGCGGAGAGGGACAGTAACCATGAGCCCCACCTTCAACGAACTCAGCGCCGGCCAGGAGATCGGCAGCCGCACCATCGAGGTCACCCGCACCGACCTGGTCAAGTACGCCGGCGCGTCGGGCGACTTCAACCCCATCCACTGGAACGAGGCCTTCGCCACGAGCGTGGAACTGCCCGGCGTCATCGCCCACGGCATGTTCACCATGGGCTCCGCTGTCCAGCTGGTCAGTGACTGGGCGGGTGACCCGGGCGCCGTCGTCGATTTCCAGACCCGCTTCACCAAGCCCGTCCTGGTCACCGACACCACGGGCACGCAGGAGCCCGGCGCCACCATTGAGGTCAGCGGCACCATCGGCAAGCTCGACGCCGATGCCGGCACCGCGCGTGTGGACCTCACCGTCGTCTCGGCCGGGCAGAAGGTCCTGATGAAGGCCCAGGCGCTCGTCAAGCTGTCTTGAGCGCCCGCCCTTGAGCGCAGGCGCGGGAACCGCGGCCACCTCCCTTCAGGTGAGGCAGTGGCGCAACGCGGTGGTGGTGGCCTATGCAGCCAGCGGCCTCGCCTTCGCCTCCTGGGTTTCCCGGCTTCCGGCCATCCGGGACGCGCTGGACCTCACTCCCGGCAACATCGGGATCCTCCTGCTCTGCATGACGCTGGGATCCTTCGCCTCCGTCTCAGCATCAGGGCTGGTGGTGCTGCGGCTGGGATCCAAGCGGACCATCCGGACCGGAAGCATCATGGTGGGTGCCGGCCTGCTGGCTACCGGTTTTGGCACAACCGTGTTATCCAGCCCGGTGGCCACAGCCGTGGGGCTGGCAGTCATCGGACTGGGTACCGGCAGCTGGAACACGGCGTCCAACGTTGAAGGCGCCGCGGTGGAACGGGCCGTGGGCCGGCACATCATGCCGCGGCTGCACGGCGCGTTCAGCCTGGGGACCGTTGCGGGCGCCGGACTGGGCGCAGGTGCCGCGGCAGTGTCCCTGCCGGTGTTCTGGCACCTCGCTGCGGCAGGTGCGGTGGTCGCGGTGTCGGTGGCGACGGCGGCGGCCCGGTTCCGTGCCGACATCACCCCCGCGGCGGGGGAGCGGGCCTACGTCCCGGACAACTTCGAGGACCCGGTCACAGGTCCCATCCCCGTCATTGCCGCCGGAACCGCATCCGGTGGCGCACCGCTGGACAACAAACGCAAGATAGCGCAGGCGTGGCGGGACCGGCGGACCCTGCTGCTGGGCGTCCTGGTGCTGGGCCTCGCACTGGCCGAGGGCGCGGCGGGGGACTGGGTGGCCCTTGCCCTGGCGGACGGCCACGGCCAGACCGATGCTGCCGGCGCCGCCGGCTACGGACTGTTCGTGACATTCATGACCGTCGGACGCTTCGCCGGAACAGTCGTGCTGGACCGCTTTGGCCGCGTGCCGGTCATGCGATGGTGCGCCGCCCTGGCTGTCGTGGGCCTGGGCGTGTTCGTCTTCGCCACCGCGCCCTGGCTGGCCTACGTGGGACTTGCCGCCTGGGGGCTGGGCGCCTCCCTCGGCTTCCCGGTGGGCATGTCCGCCGCGGCCGATGACCCGGCCATGGCCGCCGCCCGGGTCTCGGTGGTGTCCACCATCGGCTACGCCGCGTTCCTCTGCGGACCACCGCTGCTGGGCCTGCTGGCCGAACACGTGGGCATCCTGCATTCGCTGCTGGCGGTCATGGTGATGCTTGCGGTGAGCTTCGTCCTGTCGCCGGTGGCCCGGAAGGCTGCCTAGGTTTCCCTAGTATTGTGGACGGGTGACTCCAACCCTGTTTTCCTCCCTGACCACGTCCGCCGTCGGTGGCCCCGCCGGCAAGTTCGTCGAGGCCCGGACCGAGGCTGAGATCATCGACGCCGTCAGGTCGGCGGATGCGGCGGGGGAGCAGGTCCTGATCATCAGCGGAGGCTCCAACCTCCTGGTGTCCGACGACGGGTTCCCCGGGACCGTCGTGAAGATCGCCTCCGAGGGGTTCACCGTCAACGCGGAGGACTCCTGCGGCGGAGTGGCCGTGGTGGTGCAGGCTGGCCACAACTGGGACAAACTGGTGGAGCACGCCGTCCGCCACGCCTGGTCCGGGATCGAGGCCCTGTCCGGCATCCCGGGCTCCACCGGGGCGACGCCGGTGCAGAACGTTGGTGCCTACGGCGCCGAGGTCTCCCAGACCATCGCAGCCGTCCGCACCTGGGACCGCGAACAGAACGCCGTGAAGACCTTCACCAACTCCGAGCTGAAGTTCGGCTACCGCGACTCCATCCTCAAACAGACCACGGTGAACGGCTCGCCGCGGTACATCGTGTTGACGGTGGAATTCCAGCTGCCGCTGGGCCGGATGAGCGCGCCCATCCGCTACGCCGAGCTCGCCCGGTCGCTTGGCGTGGAGCCGGGCAAGCGGGCATACTCCAACGACGTCCGCCGCGAGGTCCTCCGGCTCCGTGCTTCCAAGGGTATGGTGTGGGACGCTGCGGACCGGGACACGTACTCCACGGGTTCGTTCTTCACCAACCCCATCGTGCCCGCCGAGGTGGCGGACATGCTGCCGGAAACGGCACCCCGCTACCCGGCCGGAAGCGATGGCCTGGTGAAACTCTCCGCCGCCTGGCTGATTGACCAGGCAGGATTCGGCAAGGGCTTCGGCCTGGAGCCCGACGGCGTGTCGGGTGGCCGGGCCTCCTTGTCCACCAAGCACACGCTCGCCATCACCAACCGCGGCGCAGCCAGCGCCGCGGACATGCTGGCCGTCGCCCGGGAGGTGCGTGCCGGCGTCGAACGCTGCTTCGGCATTTCGCTGCACCCGGAGCCGCTCCTCATCGGCCTCGAACTCTAGCCGCCCCCCAAGGCCGCGCCCGGCCTAGGATGGGCGCATGGCTGAATCTGGTGCCCTGCGCGGGGGCAGGATGGTTGGCAGGCTCCGGCTGGCGTCCCAGCGGCTTGCCGGGATGCAGGCCACGTCTGTGCCGGAGCTGGTCCGGTGGATGACCGCCATGCAGGCGCAGGACCTGCCGGCAGCACTGTGGGCAATCGGGGCCCGGGTGCCCGGCGCGGGAATTTCCCAGGTGCGTGCCGCCATCGATTCCGGAGCTGTTGTCCGGTCCTGGCCCATGCGCGGGACGCTGCACCTTGTGGCTCCGGAAGATCTGCGCTGGATGCTGGACCTCACGGCCGAACGGCTCACCAGGAGCATCGCGGGCCGCCACCGGCAGCTGGAGATTACGTGGGCGGACGTGGAGAAGGCCCGCGACCTCGCGCTGGAGCACATCTCGGCTGAAGGTCCGGTCAGCCGCGCCGAACTGTTCCGGGTCTTCGACGCCGCCGGCCAGCCGACCCAAGGCCAAAGGGGGATCCATCTGCTCGGCTCGCTGTGCCGGCATGGTTGGCTGGTACTGGGTCCGCTGTCGGGAAACCAGCAGCTGATCGCCTCCTTCGAGCAATGGATTCCAGAGTCCCGCAGCCTCGGCCGCGAGGAGGGGATCGCGGAGTTTGCGCTCCGCTATTTCCGCAGCCACGGCCCGGCAACGCTCCGCGACTTCGCCTGGTGGACCCAGCTGCCGCTGACCGAGGTGCGGGCTGCTTTTGAAAGCGTACGGGACGAGCTGGTGGAACTGGAGTTCGAGGGTGCCGGCTACTGGCTCTCACCCGATGTGGCGGCACTCCTGGACTCCGGACTTCCCGGCGCCCGGTCAGTGCACCTGCTGCCCGGATTCGATGAGTTCGTCCTCGGCTACACGGACCGGTCCGCCGTCCTGGCGCCGGAGCACTCCGACCTGATCGTTCCCGGCGGAAACGGTGTGTTCAAGAAGACGGTGGTCGCGGCGGGGAAGGTGGTGGGCACCTGGGCGCTGCAGGGCTCGGGGCCGGGCGCCGCCGTCGTACCTGAACTCTTTGACGGGACCGTGACGCTGGGCCCCGCAGCGCAGGCAGCCCTCACCAAGGCCGCCCGGAACTACCTGGCGTTCCTGGCCGCATGACGCAGACTCCTGCCCGCTTAACCGGCCCTTAGCCGCATAACCGGCGAGGGGCAGCACCGCTCATGTGGGGCAGTGCCGTCCTGGGCCGGTCGCTGTCCACATACGGCAGTCCGCGGGTGCCCGGTCTCCTCCCACCAGGCCACCCTTAAACCATGGGTTCCGGAAAAGTGCGGGCATTGGTCGACGCGAAGTGGCCGGGTGCGCCCGTCGCATCGTTGCGGCAAATGGCGGCAGCGGGCTTCGATGGCCGGGCTCTGGCCGCCGCGGTCCGGAACGGTGTGCTGGTCCTCCCGCGCAGAGGGGCCTACGTGAGGCAGCAGGAGTGGCAAGCCGCCAAACCATGGGAGAGGGATCGACTGCTGACCACCGCACATTACGAATCCACGGGAGGCCTGTCCCGCTACAGCCACGTAAGCGCCGCCAGGCTGCATGGTTGCAGTGTCTGGAAGTCACCGCCACTGATCCACATCACCACTGGATACTCGAATTCGAGATCCAGTGCCGGGACGGATGTCCGCACGCACCTGCTACCCCTGGCCGATGAAGAGCGCATATCGCTGTGGACCTTGGACGGGCGCGAAATTCTCACCACCAGCCTCGAGCGGACGGTCCTGGATTGCGCCCGGATCCTGCCGCTGGACGAGGCTGCGGTGATCGGCGACCACGCACTGCGGAAGGGCGCAAGCCTCGAGTCCATGCAGCGGCTGCTCGATGGGAGCCCGACCAAGCGTGGCAGCCGAAGGGCGGCGGACCTGCTGGCCGTGCTGGATGGCCGGTCGGAATCGGCGGGGGAGACGCGGACGCGGCTGCTGCTGCATTCATTCGGCTTGCAGAATTTCACCCCGCAGGTAGAGATCTCCACGCGTGCAGGTCTTTTCAGGGCGGACTTCGCGGATCCGGAGGCCCGGGTCATCATCGAATTCGACGGCCGGGCGAAATACACCGATTACGCTCCCACCGAGGATGTTCTGCTTGCCGAGCGCGGCCGGGAGAACGCACTGCAGGAGCAGGGTTGGGCGGTTTTCCGGGTCAACTGGAAGCAGCTCGACCGGCCCGGGGAGCTGCGGCACAGGCTGTTCGCTTTTCTGGATATGCAAAAGCGGCCCCGGCCCGCATAACCGGTGCTGGGGGCAGCAACGGTTATGCGGGGCAGGGCCGCCCGTGAGGCAGCTGTAGGCGCTACAGGTTACCGGTGGCGATGTTGAGCATGCGGCGCAGCGGCTCGGCGGCACCCCAGAGGAGCTGGTCGCCCACGGTGAAGGCGCTGATGTACTCCGGGCCCATCTCCATCTTGCGGATGCGGCCCACGGGGATGTCCAGGGTGCCGGAGGCGGCCACCGGGGTCAGGTCCGCCATAGAGGCTTCCTTGGTGTTGGGAACCACCTTCGCCCACTGGTTGTCCTCATCCAGCAGCTTCTCGATTTCGGCGACAGACAGGTCCTCGCGGAGCTTGAGAGTGAGTGCCTGGGAGTGGGAGCGCATGGCGCCGATGCGGACGCAGAGGCCGTCCATGATCACCCGGTTGTCCTCGGAGGTGCCCAGGATCTTGTTGGTCTCCACCCCGGCCTTCCACTCTTCCTTGGACTGTCCGTTGCCCAGGTCAGCATCGATCCAGGGGATCAGGGAGCCGGCCAGCGGCACACCGAACTGGGTGGTGTCAATGTCGGTGCGCTGGTGGGCCAGGACCTTGCGGTCGATGTCCAGGATGGCCGACGCCGGGTCGTCCAGTTCCGTGCTGACCTCGGCGTTGAGCGTGCCGAACTGGCTGAGCAGCTCGCGCATGTGCCGGGCGCCGCCGCCGGAGGCTGCCTGGTAGGTCATGGAGGTGCCCCACTCCACCAGGCCGTTCTTGAACAGGCCGCCGAGGCCCATCAGCATGCAGGACACGGTGCAGTTGCCGCCGATGAAGTCCTTGGTGCCGTTGACCAGGCCCTTGTCGATGACGTCGCGGTTGATGGGGTCCAGCACGATGATGGAATCGTCGTTCATGCGCAGGGTGGAGGCGGCGTCGATCCAGAGTCCGTCCCAGCCGCGGCCGCGCAGGTCGCCATGGACCTGCTTGGTGTAGTCGCCGCCCTGGGCGGTGACGATAATGGGCAGCTTGGCCAGGGTGTCGAGGTCGAACGCGTCCTCGAGCTTGCCGGCGCCGTCAGCGAAGGACGGCGCGGCACCTCCCGCGTTGGAGGTGGAGAAGAACACCGGGTTGATGTTGGCGAAGTCGCCCTCGTCCTGCATGCGCTGCATCAGGACGGAGCCGACCATGCCGCGCCATCCGACCAGGCCGACGGAAGGGGTAGCTGCTGTAGTCATTGGATCAGTTTAGACTTCGCATCCGGAAGGACGCAGTCGGTTACGTCACGCCGTGCCGACGCCTACCGGTCGAACTGGCGCACTGTCGGTTCAGGGATACCGCGCTCCGCCCGCAGCCGTTTGGCCCTCGACGCCACCTTCGCCATCCGAACGGCGTAGAGGACGCCGGCCACGCCCATTACCGTCAGGAAAAGGGCGCTCCACATAGGGCTTTGTCCCCTGCTGGTGGGCGCGGCCAGCAGCAGGACAGAAAAGACTGACACGGCCGCGAAGAAGACAGCAAGCACCAGAAAGCCGACGGCGGACCGCACCTGCGCGTGCGAGCTCGCTGTGACTACGCCGAGTTCCTCCCGTGAGTAACTGTGCAGTTCACCCGTCACGGTGCGGTGGAGGATCCGCTCTTCGTTTTCTCCGGTGGGCACCCCATGCTTGCCGTGCGGTTCATTCGTTGACATGTCCTGCTCCTGGTTCCGGTGCGTGTCGTTCCTTACGCAGTTGCTTGGCCCGATATTCATCCCTCGCCGTACCGAAGGCGTACCAGGCTCCAAAGACGCTGAACGCGGTAAGGACCAGGGCGCCCCAGAACGGTCGACCGCCGTCCGGTAGCGGCCTCAGCTCATCGGCGTGATAGCCGTGCCGCTCCGCTTCCCGGTCAAAACCACCGGCTCCCCCTGCCAGGTAGGTCCAGGCACAAGAAGGATGGAGAAAACCGCGACGGCGGCGAATGAGGGCAGACACTCACCGAACCTCTTCCGGGAACGGGTACGTGCTTTCCGGGAAGTTCTCCCTGGAGACGGGAATGATGCCGGGGTGGCCAGTGAACCATTCACGGGCCTGGTCGTCTGTAACAACAACAGAAGGACGGGGCAGGCCCCGTTCCCGGCGAAGCCGCCGCGCCCGCAGTTCCCCCCGAAGGGACCTGGCGGTGAGGAGCCAACCGCCCGTGCACAGCACGCTCAGGATAAACGAGAACAGGATCGCGCCCAGGTGAAGGCTGATTACACCGAGGACAAGCAAGACCGGACCCACAACTGCTGGAACCGTCAAAAAGGCAACCAGCAATGACATGCTGGCGACGCTGCGCGCAGTGTAATTGCCGAAAGGCTGCGCGCCCCCAGCGCCCCACTCGGCTTCCGTGTAGGCGAAAATCTGCCGGCCATCGTCTTGGGCAAAGAAATACTTGCGATCGCTTCTTACTTTCGCAGAGGTCTTACTTTCCATCGTCGTCCCGTCCAGCTGAGGCGCGTACTTCCTGGAGGACGCTCAGCAAAGCCTTTTCATCCGCCGCTGATCTTTGATCGCCCACAACACCATCTTCAACGGTGGCGCACACCCAGTTTCCCTTATCACGTTTTACGACAAGTTCGACCTGTCCTGCGGCACCTTCGGTTCTGATACGTACGCCACCGCCCGGATTTTCCCGGAGATGCTCGCTTATCAGGTACGTTTCGGCCGCTTCTGCCGAGACAGTGGAATCCTGCGGCACCGCAAACCACGTCAACATCGTCCTTGGCTGAAAAAGCAGTCGTGTCTTGTCGGACTCCACATGCAGTACGGTGTCACCCAAATCGCTGGATTTGAAAAGGTCCAACTGGGTCCATCGCACCGCATGGCCAACCGTGTACGCGACAACGTCCACGCGGGGATCGAAGGTAACGACAGAATCCGGCGCCACTTTGGCGAGCCCGCGTGCTATCAGGGACGACAGCCCGGCCCGCACCAGTCCCGTATCCCGTGATTCAGCGAGTAGCCGGAGCCGTTCAGCGCTGGTCAGTGACGCTGGTGTGTCTTGGAGTTGAAGGACGTAAGCGAGGTCTGCGATCCCGAATCCCAACGAGTGGTCCTGCGTATCCTTAACTTCCGTCATTATCGTCTTCCTCTCATCGGGGCCATTCACCAGCCGAAGAAGTCTTTGACGCCATCGCTGACGCTCTTGCCAGCGTCCTCGAAGGCATTGCCGAGGCCATCAAAAGTGTCCTCTATCGCGTCCTTGGCACCTGGAATCAGCTCTACTGCCGCCCAAGCGCCACTGATCACCATGCAGGAGACCCCAATTGGTGGAGGTGCGAAGGACAACGCACCCAAAACTGCCTTCGTGCCGGACCGTAATGCATCGCCGGTCTCGCCTGCCCGGACGGCATTCACCGTGTCGAGACCATCGAGTTCTACGCCTACCGCACCCAGCGAATGGCCCAAGGAATTGAGTCCGAACTTGGTGTACTTTCCGATTTCGGCCCCGTCCAGGCCACGGGTCATTTGGGCAAAATCGCCGAATTTTGCGCTGAGAAGATCAGGGGTCCCTGAAAAGAGACCCCGCAGCGGGTCTTGCCGTTGCGCTGTCTCCCAAAGCGCCTTATTCCAGACCTTAAGAGGAGCGTCCACTACCTCGTCTCCGTAAACACTGGCGAACTGGCCGATATCACGGACACCAAGCGGGACTGTTTTCAAACCCAACACGCCGTTGTAGGCATCCCAACCGCTCCGGAACGGCGAGTTTCCATTTGACAGCCAGCTTGGAGCCAGGGGAACGAAGGGCGTGAGCGGGGCGCCCGCTGAGAGACCGGGCAGGCCGCCGGGCGCCGCACTGGCCTTCTCCTGCTCATCGGCGTTCTTCAGCAGCATCTTTGACTCCTGCTGCAGCCGCGAGACGGTCTGCTGGAGCAGCGCCCGGTGGCTGCCATTCCAGTCGGACCGGAAGCGGGAAGCGTCTGCGCCCTTCCACGCCGGATTGTTGTTGTTGATCTGGCCGCTCAGCTGGGTCGATTGCTGCTGCAGCAGGTCCGCCGTCTTGCTCAACTGCTGCGCGAGAGTCCGCAACTGCGCCACGTCGGCGCCCCACAAAGTTCCTGGCACCAGGAATTCCCCCCAATATCCATCCGGCACCCCCAGAGTGCGCTGCCCAGCCTAGGCCAGGATCATGCCGGCCGCGATGGGGCGGCCTCCCCATGCACTGCCGACAACGCTAACCCCGGTCGGACTGCTCCAGCACGGCGGCCTTCCGCGCGCGCAGCGCAAAGAACGCGCCAAACGCGAAGACCTGCGTCACCACCACCAGCACGATGGCGCCGGCGATCTTGTTGCCGCCCAGGATCATGGTAAGCCCCACGATCGCGGACAGCAGCGCCAGCAGGGGCAGCAGCATGTACCCCAGCACGAACAGGGTTTCCGGTTTCTTCAGCATGTTCCTAGCCCTCGGTCCGTGACCATTTGGTGAAGCGGTAGCGCGTGCCGTTGGCGGCGGTCAGCCAGCCGTCCGGCGGGACGGAGGCGGACGCCTCCCAACTGGTGCCAAGCTCGGGGGCGAACGTGTCGCCGTCGGCCTTGACGTCGATGGTGGTGACCACCGCGACGTTGGCGAGCTCGGTGGACTGGCGGAAGACGTCGCCGCCGCCCAGGATCCAGACGGTCTCGCCGCCGTCGACGAACTGCGACTCAAGGAGCGCGTCATCGAGGGAAGGAACCACGACGGCGCCTTCCGCCTCGGGCGTCTTCGCCCAGTCTTTCTGCCGGGTGATCACGATGTTCGTGCGGCCGGGCAGGGGACGGTACTTGTCGGGAAAGGACAGCCAGGTCTTGCGCCCCATGATCACCGGGTGGCCGGTGGTGAGCCGGGTGAAGTGCTTCAGGTCCTCCGGCAGGTGCCAGGGCATGTCCCCGTCCTTGCCGATCACGCCGTCGGCCGTCTGCGCCCACACCAGTCCCACGCCCGTGACCGAAGCTGCCAGCTCCTCGGTGAAGGACTGCGGATCCGTGTATTTTTCGGTGCTCATACCGCGATCGGCGCCTTGATCGTGGGGTGGTGCTTGTAGCCCACCACGTCGAAGTCCTCCAGCGTGTAGTCGAAAATCGATTCCGGCTTGCGGGTGATCTTCAGCTGCGGGTACTCGTACGGTTCGCGTTCGAGCTGCTTGAGGACCTGGTCCATGTGGTTTTCGTAGATGTGCACATCGCCGCCGGTCCAGACGAATTCCCCCGGCTGCAGTCCCACCTGCTGGGCGATCATGCAGGTGAGCAGTGCATAGGAGGCGATGTTGAACGGCACGCCCAGGAACATGTCCGCGGAGCGCTGGTAGAGCTGGCAGGAGAGCTTGCCGTCGGCCACATAGAACTGGAAGAACGCGTGGCAGGGCGGCAGCGCCATGTCGTCGAGCTCGGAGACGTTCCAGGCCGAGACGATGTGCCGGCGCGAGTCCGGGTTGGACTTCAGGTTCTTCACCAGTTCGGCGATCTGGTCGATGTGGCCGCCGTCGGGAGTGGGCCAGCTGCGCCACTGCACGCCGTACACCGGGCCCAGGTCGCCGTCCTCGTCCGCCCATTCATTCCAGATGGTCACGCCCTGGTCCGTCATCCACTGGATGTTGGTTTCGCCGCGCAGGAACCACAGGAGTTCCACCGCCACGGACTTGAAGTGGACCCGCTTGGTGGTGATCAGCGGGAAGCTTTCGGCCAGGTCAAACCGCATCTGGCGTCCGAAAACGCTGGTGGTTCCGGTGCCGGTGCGGTCCGATTTGTGCGTGCCGGTTGCCAGGACATCGCGCAGGAGGTCTTCATAGGGCGTTGGGATGCTCACGCCTCAAGTCTACTGGGCGCAGACCCTGGCCCGGGTGAAGCCGCTAGTCGTCGAACGGCTTGACCTGTTCCACGGCCACAATCCTGTGCTTGCCGTCGGTGGCCACGTGGCACACCAATGCTTCCCCCGGCGACAGGTAGGGCTCCTTCGCCGGCAGGAGGCTGGCAAGCCTCGCCGGCATGTGCCCGGCCACCTGGCGGAGCACCGTGGGAAGGGCCGGCCGGTGCGTGCAGACCACCACGGTCCGCTGCTTGTCGAACAGCGCCTCAACGACGCTGGCCGTCTTCCTGGGGCTGCGGTGGTGGCGGTGCTCGGTCAGTGCCTCCACCAGTTTCACCTTCGCCCCGGACGTCTTGGCGTAGGGCGCCACCGTCGCCACGCACCGCAGCCAGGGGCTGGTGACCACCCTGGACGGCTTCCACGCCTGCAGCAGCCGGCCCACCGCCTGCGCCTGCCGGGTCCCCGTGGCCGCGAGCGGTCGTTCCCCCTCGGCTTTCGACCAGGACGAGCGGGGCTTGGCTTTGGCGTGCCGGAGGACGATCAGCGGCCAGGTGTCCAGCTCGCGCCGGACGTGCGCTTCCCGGAGGTACTCAAGGGGTACGACGTCGGACGGGTTGGACAGCAGCGAAGCCGCCCTTTCGGGGCTGCACCACATGACGCTGTCCACCTCCTTGCCGTCCGGAACCAGCCGGGCACCGTTCACCTTGACCGCCCAGTAGTGCACCACTTTCAGGCCCGAGGCAACGTGGTAGTGGATCGGGGGCAGCGGAATCCCCAGCGCGGCGTCGAGGCCTATCTCTTCCCGGACCTCGCGGACGGCGCACTCAGGGATGGTCTCGCCGTCGTCGATCTTCCCTTTCGGCCAGGACCAGTCGTCGTACCGCGGCCGGTGGATCAGGAGGACTTCCAGCCTGTCCTTGACGACCCGCCACGGCAGGGCGCCGGCAGCGACAACCGCTATCGGTTCACCGGGATGGTCTGTCTGGTCAGCTACGAGTGCATCGCTCGACAATGCCGCGGTCCTTATCGCCGGCTCAGGCTGCGCTGGCGGGGCCGGGAAGCCAACAGCCAGGACTGGACGTCCTCCAGCGGCTTGCCGTCCTCGGACAGGTGGTGCCGGGTCCAGTCGCCCTCGTTGTCCAGGTGCCAGCTTGAGGTCTCCGGCGCCATGTACCGCTGCATGAGGTCAAGGACGTAGGCGATGTCGTCGGGGCTGGCCAGCTGCACCAGGGCTTCCACCCTGCGGTCCAGGTTGCGGTGCATCATGTCCGCGGAGCCGATGTACACCACCGGGTCGCCGCCGTTGGCGAAGGCGAACACGCGGGAGTGCTCCAGGAACCTGCCCAGGATGGAGCGCACGGTGATGTTGTCGCTCAGGCCCGGGACGCCGGGGCGCAGCGAGCAGATCCCGCGGACCACGACGTCGACTTTCACCCCCGCCTGGGAGGCACGGTACAGGGAGTCGATGATGGCTTCGTCCACCATGGAATTCACCTTGATCTGGACCCGCGCGGGCACGCCGGCGCGGGCATTGCGGATCTCCGTTTCGATCCGGTCAATCAGCCCGGACCGCACGGACCGCGGTGCCACCAGCAGCCGTTTGAACGTGGACTTGGGGGCGTAGCCGGACAGCTGGTTGAACAGCTTGGACAGGTCTTCGCCCACCTGGTCGTTGGCGGTCAGCAGGCCCAGGTCCTCGTAGTAGCGCGCGGTGCGCGGGTGGTAGTTGCCGGTGCCGATGTGGCAGTAGCGGCGCAGCCCGTCAACCTCCTGGCGCACCACCAGCGAGAGCTTGCAGTGGGTTTTCAGGCCCACGATGCCGTACACCACGTGCACGCCCGCCTGTTCCAGCTTCCGCGCCCAGGAAATGTTGGCCTGTTCGTCGAACCGGGCCTTGATCTCCACGAGGGCCAGCACCTGCTTGCCGGCCTCCGCGGCGTCGATCAGGGCGTCAACGATGGGGGAGTCGCCGGAGGTCCGGTACAGGGTCTGCTTGATGGCCTGCACCTTGGGGTCGGCAGCAGCCTGCTCCAGGAACGCCTGCACCGAGGTGGAGAACGAGTCGTACGGGTGGTGCAGCAGGATGTCCCGGCGGCGCATGGCGGCGAAGACGTTGGCTGCTTTGGAGGTTTCGGACTCATTCAGGTACCGCGAGGTGTGCGGCATGTGCTTGGGGTAGTGCAGGTCCGCGCGGTCGATCCCGGCAATGACGGACAGGCCGCGCAGGTCCAGGGGAGCGGGCACAGAGTACACCTCGGACTCCTCGACGCCCAGTTCCCGGATCAGCAGCGACCGGATGTTCGGGTTGATGTCCGTGGTGACCTCGAGCCTGACCGGCGGTCCGAAGCGGCGGCGGAGGAGTTCCTTTTCCAGGGCCTGGAGGAGGTTCTCGGCGTCGTCCTCTTCCACCTCGACATCCTCGTTGCGGGTGACGCGGAAGCTGTGGTGTTCCAGCACCTCCATGCCCGGGAACAGCTTGTCCAGGTGCACGGCAATGACGTCCTCAAGGGAGATGAACCGGGCCACCCGGCCAGGTACCGCACCGGCGCGCGGACCGTCGATGGAAATCAGGCGGGGCAGCTGGTCCGGGACCTTGACGCGGGCAAAGAGCTCCTTGTCGCTGACCGGGTTCCGGACCACCACGGCAAGGTTCAGGGACAATCCCGAAATATACGGGAAGGGGTGGGCCGGGTCGACCGCCAGTGGGGTCAGGATGGGGAAGACTTTCTCGGCAAACATCACGCTGAGCTGCTGCTGGGCGGCGTCGTCGAGCTCGTCCCACTGCATGAGGTGGATGTGCTCGTGGGCCAGGGCGGGCCGGATCTGGTCGGCATAGACCTGCGCGTGCCGCTCCTGGAGCCGGTGCGCAGCTTCGCTGATCCTTTCCAGCACCTCCACCGGGCTCAGGCCGGCGGGGGAGGGCACGGCCAGGCCCGTGGCGATGCGGCGCTTCAGGCCCGCAACCCGGACCATGAAGAACTCGTCCAGGTTGGAGGCGAAGATGGACAGGAAGTTCACCCGCTCCAGCAGGTGCAGGTTGGGGTCCTCGGCGAGTTCCAGCACCCGGGCGTTGAAGGCAAGCCAGCTCAGCTCGCGGTCCAGGAACCTGTCCGGGCGGATGTCGCCTTCGGGCTGCAGGTTCGGGGCGAACTCCGGGATGTCGATGCGGTCCTGGGTGGCCCGTGATGCCGGTACCTCGGAGGAACCGAAGCGGGCGCGCACCGGCACTGCGACATCCTGTGGCGTGGCTGTTCCGGACGGTTCCGGGTTCATGGCTTCTCCTTTACCTGCCGGTGTGCTGCCGGCGCATCCGCCCCGCACGGTTCGATTTCAACCTTACAAGCATTCACAGGCCCTCCGCCCCGCCTTTTTGCCGCGACGTGCGGCTTCAGCCCAGGCGGTCAGCCTGCCGCGACCGGCCCGTACATGACATCCATGTCCCAGCGGCTGAACCCCAGCCGCCGGTACAGCGAGACGGCGGCGGCGTTGTCGGCGTCGACGTACAGCATCACTGCCGACAGGCCCGAGTCCCTCAGGTGCTTGATGCCGGCGATCGTCATCGCCCTGCCCAGCCCCATGCCCTGCGCGTCCGGGGTTACGCCCACCACGTAGACCTCGCCGATCGCCGGGTGCGCGCCGTGGCGGGGGTGGACCTTGGTCCAGTGGTAGCCAAGCAGCCGGCCGTCCCTGTCTTCGGCCAGGAAGAAGCCTGCGGGGTCAAACCAGTCCTCCGCCATCCGCGCGTCAAGGTCCGCCCGGGTCAGGCTGCCCTGCTCCGGGTGGTGGGCGAAAGCGGCCCGGTTGGCTGCCAGCCAGGCCTCCTCGTCCCGGCCCGGCACGAAGGTGCGGATCGAGACCCCGTCCGGGAGGCCGGCGTCGGGCAGGTCCGTGTCCGCCGTCGTCATCCGCATCTTCCACAATTCGCGCACGGGCGCGTAGCCGTACCGGGCCGCGAGGTCGGCGGCGGCTTCGTGGTTGCCGTGGGACCAGGCCTTCAGCCCGTCAAAACCCCGTGCCTCCTTCAGTGCCCCGACCAGCCGGTCAGCCACGCCCTGGTTGCGGTAGGCGGGGTGGACGGCGATCTCCAGGATGCCGCCGCCGCCGGACTCTTCGACCACGACGGCGAACCCCGCCAGATCTTCGCCGGTGGCGGGATCCGAGTCCTCGTCCGGGGCGTACAGGGCCAGGGTCAGGAGCGTGTGTTCGGCAGAGTCGCCGGCGCGCATGGTCACCAGCGTCTGCTCCGAAATGGACGGGTTGCCGTCCGATTCCTCCGCCGCGGCGAGCAGGTCGCGGCAGTCTTTCAGGAGTTGCGGGTCAACCCCGCCCCGGACAACCTGGACGGGCCACTTTTGCGGGTGCGCTGCAGTCATGAGGCAAGGCTATACGTCGACGGCGGGTCCGGGCTCAGGCCTCGGTGAGCTCATCTTCCTGCTGCCGGACCAGGGTAAGGCGGTAGCCCACGTTCCTGACGGTGCTGATCAGGTTTTCGTGGTCCGCGCCAAGCTTGGCCCGCAGCCGCCGGACATGGACGTCCACCGTGCGGGTGCCGCCGTAGTAGTCATAGCCCCAGACTTCGGTGAGCAGCTGCTGGCGGGTGAACACCCGGCCGGGATGCTGGGCCAGGTATTTGAGGAGCTCGAACTCCTTGAAAGTCAGGTTCAGCGGTGCCCCGTTGACGCGGGCCGTGTAGCTTGCCTCGTCGATGATGACGCCCGCGGCGCGGATTTCGCTGGGAGCGTCCTCCTGCTCGGGGACGGCCCGGGCCACGGAAAGACGGATGCGGGCTTCCACTTCGGCCGGGCCGGCTGAATCCAGGACGATGTCGTCGACGGCCCAGGCCGAGGAAACGGCGGCCATGCCGCCTTCGGTCAGGATCAGCACCAGGGGGGCGCTGAGGCCGGTGGCCTTCAGGAGCTGGGTGAGCGAGCGGGCCCCCACAAGGTCCTTGCGGGCGTCCAGCAGGACGATGTCGCAGGGGTCCGTTTCCAGGAGGGCGGTGGGTTCGGCGGGGAGGATGTGGACCCGGTGGTTCAGCAATTCCAAGGCAGGCAGGATGTCCACCGAAGAACCGGTGCTGTTGGTCAGTAACAGGATGTGCGACATTGTTCCTCCAAGGGCCGTCCGCGCATCATTGGGCGACTGAACCGGATTTCCACCGGCCGGTACTGGCTTCCCGCGGGAGGTTTTCGGCCGCTGGCCGGGACGCCTCCGCAGGGAGCTTAGCTGAACCTTGAGTATACCCGGCAGTGCGTTCCGGACCACAGATCCACGCCCGGGCGGAGGCCGTTTTGCGACATATGCCGTTCACATAAGGCAGGATTGGACCAGGGCGGACCAGCCCTGCCATGAGGGGGCCGACCACCCTTCGGGCCGACGCGAGGATGGGAAACCAGCGCAGTGAGTGCACAGACGAAGCACAGGCCGGGCCCCGCATGACGGCGGAATTGCAGGCCCCAGTGCGTTCGCTCGGCTCATGGGCGGTCGGCGTCGTCGGGATCGCCGGACTCATCGCCATCATCGCCGGCGTGTACGCCTCGCCGCAGGTCCTCGCCGGGGTGGGCGTTCTGATCGCCGCGGCCGTGGGCCTCGGCTGGCCGCACTTCCTGAGGATTCCGGCCAAGAAGACCCTTGCCGCGGTCATCGCCCTGCCTGGTGCAGGTGCCGCCGTCGCCGCCGCCGTGGTCCCGGCGCCGGGCTACCTCAACTGGACCCCTGCCTTCGTGGCACTGGGAATGATGGCCGTCTTCGTGGTGCAGCTGATCCGCGGCACCGGCCAGGCGCAGCGCCTCGAATCGACCCTCGGATGCTGCGTGGGCGTGCTGCTGTCCTGCCTGGGGGCCGGCTGGATCGCCGGCGTCCGCTTTAACGGGGTCCGCGAAATGCTGCTGGTGGCGGCCATCAGCGCCGCGGTGGCCCTGCTGGCCGGGCTCATCCGGTGGCCGGACAGTATTGTGGCGCCGCTGGGAATCGTCCTTGCCGGGCTGGCCGGCCCGCTCGCCGGGCTGGTGCTGTCGGATATCGCCGTCCTCCCGGCCGCCGTCTTCGGCGTGGTCGTGGGGGCGGTGCTGGCCAGCTTCCGCAGGCTCGCAACTCTTCGCGGCGCGCCGCTGAACATCCTTGCCGCCCTGGGCATGGGCCTGGCGCCTGTCTCGGCGGTGGGATCCCTGGCCTACTTCATAGACAAACTACTCATCTACTAACGGTTAGGATGGCATCATGTCCGTACTTGCATTTGAAATTTTCTTCCTTGTCCTGCTCGGCATTGCGAGCCTGTCCATGGCCTGGTTCGCCGGTTTCGTGGTCTACCGCCTTTTCAAGGGCCAGAAGTAGACAACCCTCTTCCGGAGCACCCGGCAGTATCTCGAGGTAAGACCAATGCCCATTGAGATTCCTACGGATCTGACCCCTGAACTCGTCCCCCTTTCCTGGCTCATTGGTGAGTGGGAGGGCCGTGGCCGGCTTGGCAGCGGTGACGAGGACTCCGAGCACTTCGAGCAGCACGTCTCCTTCACCCATAACGGCCTGCCGTACCTGCAGTACCGCGCCGAAAGCTGGCTGACCGACGACGAAGGAACGCGCCTGCGGCCGCTCACCGTTGAGACGGGCTTCTGGGCTTTGGAGCGCAAGCAGTTGGATGCCGACGGCGGCCCCGGCCTGGTGCCCGCAGACATCGTTCCGGTGCTGAAGAGTGCCGACGAGGTTGAGGCCCTGCGCAACAAGGACGGCGGGTTCGACATCTCCGTCTCCATTGCCCACCCGGGCGGTATCAGCGAGCTCTACTATGGCCAGATTAAGGGCCCGCAGATCCAGCTGACCACCGACATGGTCATGCGCGGCAGCCATTCCAAGGATTACAGTGCCGCCACCCGGATCTTCGGGCTGGTGGACGGGAACCTTTTGTGGCGGTGGGACGTCGCAACAGGAGGAGAAGCCGGGAAGGGGCTGGAGGCCCACGCCTCGGCCTTCCTGAAGAAAGTCTCATAACCCCAAAGGAGCGGTGCCGTGGACGATGCAGGGAAACCCGGGAACTACAGCGACCTTAAGGCCGTGTTTTTCAATGGCACGCTGAAGAAGTCGCCGCAGACATCCAACACGGAGGGCCTGATCCGGATCAGCCGCCGCATCATGGAAAAACAGGGTGTCACCACCCGGGTGATCCGCACGGTCGACCACGACATTGCCAGCGGCGTCTACCCGGACATGACCCAATACGGCTGGGCCACCGACGAATGGCCGGACCTCTATCCCGCGGTCCAGGAGGCCGACATTGTGGTGGTGGCAGGCCCCATCTGGATCGGGGACAACTCCTCCCAGACGAAGAAGCTGATCGAACGCCTCTACGCCCATTCCGGGGAACTGAACAGCAAGGGCCAGTGGGCGTTCTATCCCAAGGTGGGCGGCTGCCTCATCACGGGAAACGAGGACGGCATCAAGCACTGCTCCATGAACGTCCTTTACAGCCTGCAGCACATCGGCTTCAGCATCCCGCCGCAGGCGGACGCCGGCTGGATCGGACCCGTTGGTCCCGGTCCCAGCTACCTCGATGAAGGCTCCGGCGGCCCCGAGAGCGACTTCACCAACCGGAACACCACCTTCATGACCTGGAACCTGCTGCACCTGGCCCGGATCCTCAAGGACGCCGGCGGCTACCCCGCCTACGGAAACCTGCCCAAGGAGTGGTCGGCCGGAACCCGTTTCGATTTCGAAAACCCGGAATACCGCTAGCCACTGGAGACTTCTACTTCATATGACAACCCCCAGCCCTCTCTTGTCGCGTCCCGGCGCCGTCGAGGCCGCAGGCCCGGACGCCGGTGTCGCCGCCCACTACGGTGAGCCGCTGCGCGAGCAGCGCGCCCTCGCCGCCGGAACCGCCGTCGTCGACCTTTCCCACCGGGGCGTGGTCACAGTGAGCGGGCCGGACCGGCTGAGCTGGCTGAACACCCTGTCCTCGCAGCAGGTCGCGGCGCTCAAGCCGGGCGAGTCCAGCGAACTGCTGCTCCTGAGCGTGCAGGGCCGGATCGAGTTCGACGCCCGCGTGGTCGATGACGGGGAAACCACCTGGCTGATCGTGGAGGCAGCAGAGGCTACACCGCTGGCCGAGTACCTCAACCGCATGAAGTTCATGCTGCGGGTGGAGATCGCCGACGCTTCCGCGGACTGGGCAGTGGCGGGCAGTACGCGGGCCGTGCCCGAATGGTCCGGCTACCTCGCATGGCAGGACCCGTGGCCCCACGTTTCCGCGGGCGGCTACTCCTACGCCACCGTCCCGGAAGAGTCCCACCCGGGGATCGAACGCCCCTGGTTCGAATACCTGATCCCGGAAGGGGAACTCGCGGACGCCGTCGCGGGGCACGCCCTGGCCGGCGTGCTCGCCGCCGAAGCCCTGCGCATCGCCGCGTGGCGTCCCCGGATCGGCGCCGAAACCGATGACAAGACCATCCCGCACGAGCTGGACCTGCTGCGCACCGCCGTGCACCTGGCCAAGGGCTGCTACAAGGGCCAGGAAACCATTGCCCGGGTGCACAACCTGGGGCACCCGCCGCGGCGGCTGGTGTTCCTCCAGCTGGACGGATCCCAGCACACGCTGCCCCAGGCAGGAAGCCCGGTGATGGCGGGGGAGCGGAAGGTGGGGACCGTGACGTCCGTGGCCCAACATTACGAGATGGGACCCATCGCGCTGGCGGTCATAAAGCGTTCGGTGGCCCCGGATGACATACTGACGGTCCTGGACGGGGACGAGCCGTATCCTGCCGTCCAGGAACTCATCGTTGCCCCGGACGCCGGCCAGGTGGTGGGGCGCCAGACCGGATTCCTGAAGGGGCCACGCTGATGACAGACACCACCGGTACCGCCGCGGACGCCACGGAACAGGGCGCCACGGAACAGCACGACGACGACGCCGTCGCCTTGGCGCACACGCTCTTCCAGGCCGCCCGCGAGGGCGACGACGCGATGCTGGGTGCCTACCTCCAGGCCGGAGCACCCGCCACTTTGACCAACGCCGCCGGTGATTCGCTGCTCATGCTCGCCGCCTACCACGGCCACGCCGCCACCGTGCAGCTGCTCCTGCAGCACGGTGCCGACGCCAACACCGCCAACGACCGGGGCCAGACCCCGCTCGCCGGGGCGGCATTCAAGGGCTACACGGACGTGGCCCGTGTCCTGCTGGACGCCGGCGCCGATCCGGACGCCGGTGCACCGTCCGCCCGGGCCGCAGCCCAGATGTTCGCCCGCACGGAGATCCTGGACCTGCTCGGCTAGCAGTTCCCGGGTCCAGCCGGGCCTCCACCACCACCTCCGAAGGATGATCGAGTGGAAAACGTAGCGAAGCCCTGGCCGGCCCTGTGGTCCCTGGTGATCGGGTTCTTCATGATCCTGATCGACACCACCATCGTGTCCGTGGCCAACCCCCGGATCATGGAAGGCCTGCACGCGGACATCAACTCGGTCATCTGGGTGACCAGCGCCTACCTGCTGGCCTACGCTGTCCCGCTGCTCATCACCGGCCGCCTCGGCGACAGGTTCGGGCCCAAGAAGCTGTACCTCTCCGGCTTGGTGGTCTTCACGCTGGCCTCGCTGTGGTGCGGCCTGTCCGGCGACGTCCGCGTCCTGATCGCCGCCCGCGTGCTCCAAGGCCTCGGCGCCGCCATGATGACCCCCCAGACCATGGCGGTCATCACCCGGATCTTCCCGCCGGACCGCCGCGGCTCCGCGATGGCAGTCTGGGGCGCAACGGCAGGCATGGCGACCCTCGTCGGGCCCATCCTCGGCGGCGTCCTGGTGGACGGGCTCGGCTGGGAATGGATCTTCTTCATCAACGTCCCGGTTGGCCTGGTCGGCTTCATCCTGGCGTGGCGCAACGTGCCGGCACTGAGCACGCACCCGCACAAGTTCGACATCCCCGGGGTCCTGCTCAGCGCCGTCGGCCTGTTCCTGCTGGTTTTCGGCATCCAGGAAGGCGAGACCTACAACTGGGGCACCATCACCGGCCCCATCAGCGTCTGGGGCCTGATCATCGCCGGCATCGTGGTGCTGGGGGCCTTCGTGGCGTGGCAGCGCTTCAACAAGGGTGAGCCGTTGCTGCCCCTGGCGCTTTTCAAGGACCGGAACTTTTCGCTCGCCAACATCGGGATCACCACGGTGGGCTTCACCGTGACCGCCTTCAGCCTGCCGCTGATCTTCTACTACCAGCTGGTCCGCGGCCTGACTCCCACCCAGTCCGCCCTGATGATGGTGCCCATGGCCCTGATTTCCGGTGGACTCGCGCCCGTCGTGGGAAAGCTGGTGGACCGCGTCAACCCGAAATACATCACCGCCACCGGGCTCGTGCTGATGGCTGTGGCGCTGCTCTGGAACTCAGCCCTGATGCAACCGGACACACCTATCCTGATGTTCCTGCTGCCCAGTGCCGTCCTGGGCTTCGCCAACGCAGGCATCTGGGCCCCGTTGAGCACCACGGCCACCAGGAACCTGCCGCCGCGCCAGGCGGGCGCGGGCTCCGGCGTCTACAACACCACCCGCCAGTTCGGTGCGGTGCTCGGCAGCGCCGCCATCGCCGTCCTTATCCAGTCGCGGCTCGCAGCCGAGCTCCCGCAGGGCGGACCGGCGGCATCAGCCGGTGAAGGGATGGCCATGGGCGGCACGCTGCCGGAGTTCCTGCATTCCGGGTTCTCAGCCGCGATGGCACAGTCGATCCTGCTCCCTGCCGCCGTGGTGCTGGCGGGTGCGGCCGTGGCCTTGTTCTTCGCCAAGCCCAAGCCCGTCCAGGACTGGAGCCCGGCGTCACCGAAGGTGGACGCTGGTCTGGATTCCGCCGGCTGACAGGCCCAGCTTCCGCGCCAGCGCGAGGCAACCGGTGTTGCTGACATCGGCGCGCCACTGCAGCGTGAGCCCCGCCGCCAGCGCTTCGTGGGCGGCGATGGACGCGGCCAGGGAGCCCAGGCCGCGGCGCCGCCATTCCGGGTCCACCAGGACGCCCATGTTCGCGAGCAGGCCCTCCCACTCCCCGTAGGCCCCGCAGGCCAGCGGCACCCGCCGGCCATCCACCTCGTGCACGATCGTGTAGCGGTTCTCCAGGTCCGACAGGCCCACCTCGTTGACGTCGTCTGGCGGGCAGCGGCCCTCCAGCTCGATCGCCTCGGGGTTCCCGTGCGACACCGTCAGCTCTTCGGAGGGCTGCTGCAGCGGGAGGTCGTCGGCGAAGAACAGTGCGGCCGCCCCGAGCCCGTGGCCGCCGCGGGACCTGGTGAGGGTCAGCAGGGTGACGTGCTGGGCCATTTGTTCGTCCGGGATGTCCGCCGCGGCGTCGATGACCTCTTGCGGACCCACGAGCACGGATGTCCCGAACAGCCGGACGAACTCCACGGTCCGGGCAGATTCGTCAGCCCGGACGATCCGTTCGCTCGAAGCCAGAGCCGGCCCGAACACGTCGTCGTCAAAGCCCAGCCGGCGCGCCCACGCCAGCTGGATGATGGCAGCGGAACCGGGATCGAGTGTCATGGTCCCAGCCTAGGGCGGCGCGGCGGCTTAGCCGAACAGCACCGCGGCTTCGTCGTAGCGCTTCTGCGGGACGGTCTTGAGCTGGCCCAGTGCTTCCTGGAAGCCGACGTGTTCGATGTCGGTGCCTTTCAGGGCGACCATGGTGCCCCAGTAGCCTTCCACCACCGAGTCGATGGCGGCCATGCCGAGGCGGGTGGCCAGGACGCGGTCGAAGGCCGACGGGACGCCGCCGCGCTGGATGTGGCCCAGGATGGTGGCGCGGGTTTCGATGCCGGTCCGGGCTTCGAGTTCGGGGGCGAGCTGGTCGGCGATGCCGCCCAGGCGGGGGCGGCCGAAGGTGTCCAGGCCGCGCTCGGAGTGCGGGGTCTCCATGTGCTCCGGGACGAAGCCTTCGGCGACGACCACCAGGGGCGCGCGGCCGCGGGCGTGGGCCTCGTTCACCCATTCGGTGATTTGCTCGATGCTGACCTTCTGCTCCGGGATGAGGATGGCGTGGGCGCCGGCGGCCATGCCCGCGTGCAGGGCGATCCAGCCCACGTGCCGGCCCATCACTTCGGCGATCATGCAGCGGTGGTGCGATTCGCCGGTGGTGCGGAGCCGGTCGATGGCTTCGGTGGCGATCTGCACGGCGGTGTCGAAGCCGAAGGTGTAGTCGGTGGCGTCGAGGTCGTTGTCCACGGTCTTGGGGACGCCGACGATCTTCAGGCCGGCGTCGGTGAGGCGCTTGGCGGCGGCCAGGGTTCCCTCACCGCCGATTGCGATGATGGCGTCGATGCCGAGGCGGTCCATGTGGGCCTTGATGGCCTCGGGGCCACCGCCGTTTTCGAACGGGTTGGTGCGGGAGGTGCCCAGGATGGTGCCGCCCTGCTTGGCGATGCCGCGGACCATGGTGCGGGGGATGTCGATAATGTCGCCCTCCACCACACCGCGCCAGCCGTCGCGGAATCCGACGAATTCCTGGCCGTGGACGGCGATGCCCTTCAATACTGCGCCGCGGATAACGGCGTTCAGTCCGGGGCAGTCGCCACCGCTGGTGAGGATTCCAATTTTCATGTTTTGCTCAAATCCTGGAGAGAAGGTTTACAGGCAGAGCGCCACGCTGAGCTCACCTAGAAGTGTAGTGCGGTGTGTGGGGTACGACACAAACTGGTTACATGACGGTCCTGCAGGCAGCCGAAAAAGGGGACGCAAAAGCCCCCGCGCGGTGAACGGATTCACCACGCGGGGGCTTGGGATCTGCCGGCGGGTCCCGGTCAGCGATTCAGCGACCGGCGGTCCAGGAATGTCTGCAGCGGGATCTCGTTGCGCTGGTCGGGGAGGACCACCCAGGCCAGGACGTAGAAAACGAAGGCCGGGCCGGGGAGCAGGGCAAAGAGCAGGAAGGCGATGCGGACAAAGGCTACGTCCACGTTGAGCTTCGCAGCGATGCCGCCGCAGACTCCGCCGAGCCAGCGTTCCGGGCCGCGTTTCAGGCCAAAGCCCCTGACGATGCTGAAGAACTTATCCATGGTTCAAGACTTCCCTGTAGTCGGTTCATTGTCACGTTTGCGGGCCGAGAGCAGCCCGCCGGCCACCAGGGCCACGCCGGCGCCGATCATCAGGCCGATCAGCACGTAGGTGCCGTTGAGCGATACGATGCCCAGCTGCGCCACGATGATCAGCGCCGCCAGCGCCAGGACGATGAGTCCCCACACGATGGTTCCCACGCGGGCGGGCGCCGGTGCGGACGGGTCCTGGCCCGCCGTCGTCGGGGTGTTGGTGTTGTCCATGTCAGTTGCCTTCCTGGATGGTGACGTTGCTGAAGGTCCCGTCGATCCGGACCACCAGGTGGCTGCCTGGCTTGCCGGTGTTGTAGCTGCTTTCACGGGTGGTGGTGCCGCCCCGCTGGCCGCTGGCCTCGTTCAGGTTCCCCATGGTCATGTCCGCCTTGATGTCCACGGGCACGTTGTCCGGGATCACCACGGTCACGTTGCTGGCTGTGATGTCGAGCGGAACCACGACGTCGGAGGTCAGCGGGGTGCCGGGGGAGACGTCGGTGAGGTCAACCGTGCCGCGCCCGGCCGTGATGTCGATGCCGGCGCGGGCCTCCTCGGCGCTTGCCGGGCTCCAGTCCACCTGCGTGAACCGCATCCGGCCGTCATCCACCACGTTGTATACGCCACCGGAGACCAGCGCGATCACGGCGAAGAGGCTCAGGACGCCCGAGGTCCTGCCGCGCAGCCCCGACACCAGGATGCCCAGGCCCAGGACAGCTGCGGCGCTGGCCCACACGACGGCGTTGCCGGAGCCGCCCAGGTCGACGATGTTGGCAGCGTCCAGGGCCTTGAGTCCGCCGCCCACCAGCAGCGCTGCCCCGGCCGAGATGGCTACGGCGGGCGCGCCGGGACCAGCCGGCCGGGGCTTGTGCGGCCGCGGCGGAACCCACGGTGCCGGGCTGCTGCCGCCAAAGGGAGTGCCGCCGCCCGGGCCGCCGGGCATGCCGCCACCCGGCACTCCGCTGCCCGGCAGTCCTGGAGCCGGGGCTCCGGTCCCCGTGCCCGGGGAACCTGCGCCGTAGCTGCCCCCACCCAAGGGTGCGGTGCCTGTGCCGCCCGGATAGCTGGCTCCATACGAAGGAGCAGCGGGGAAACCGGCGGCGGGCCAGGAATCCGTGCCCGCGGAGAAGGCGGACGTGGATTCCGCGCCCGGGCGTTCCGGGCCCGCAGGCCCGGCCGGTGACGGTGCGCCGGGGTTTGGGGTCGTGTGTCCGGCCACTGCCGGGTGGGCGGGCCCCCTGTTGCGCTGCGAGAGGTAGTAGACCAGGAAGATGGCGCCGGCCACCCAGAAGAGGGTCCACAGGAAGCCGCCGAAGCCATTCCGGTTCCAGCCCCAGAATCCGCCGCCGAGGCCGGTGAGCCCCAGTACCGTGGCGATCAGGGAGCCCGTCATGCCGCTGGACCAGCGGCCGGCCCCCGCCTCCTGGACATGGATCCTGCCGTCCGGTTCGGGCAGGAAGGCCCACGCCAGGCCGTAGAGCAGCACGCCGATGCCCGCGAGGATGGTCAGGACCACGAAGACACCCCGGATGATGATGGGATCAACGCCCAGCCGGTGCGCGATGCCGCTGGAGACACCGCCAATCCACCGGTCACTGCCCCGGTGGATGCCGTGGCCGCGGATCCAGCCGTAGAAGTCGGTCTGAGGGGGCGCCGCGGCAGGGGCGGCGGTCGCGGCCCGGAATGGATCATCCTGCCGGCCCTGCCCGGGGCCGGGCTGCGACGGGCCGGCCTGCGAGGAGCCGGAGGAGGATGCGGCAGGAGACGGCAGCGGCTCGGTGGGCTGCTGGTTCTCCCCGTCCGGGAGGGGCCCGGAGGGGGTTGCGTCGTCGGGGAAGGGGGTCTGCGAGTTCATACTTCGATCCTTCCGCCCGACGGGTCCGCGCTCTACTGGGGGAAACCCTGAACGGTCCCTGAACCGCCCCGGGTTGGCGCCTGGATGCGGTCCGGGGGACCCTGATCCGTGCTTGGATTGATCCATGACAACCCTCCAGGCACGCCCGCCCCTGGCGCGGGGCAGCGACCGCGTCATTGCCGGGGTGTGTTCCGGCCTGGCGCTGCACCTGGGGTTGCCGGTCCGGAATGTGCGGCTGGGCATGGTCCTGGCCTCCCTCGCGGGCGGCGCGGGCCTGGTGTTCTATGCGTGGCTGTGGGTCATGGTGCCCACCGCGGACGAGGCGGCCCGGCGCACTGCCCGCCGCCCGGCGTCGCCCATTGCCCCGGCGGTGAGCGCGGGCGCAGGAAACGCCCACGACGACGGCGCGCCCGCACGTGCCGCCGGTCCGGTGGCTGCCGGGCCGGGACAGCCCGGCACCGTGCCCTGGTTCCGCGCGGGGGGTGTGCGGTACGGCAAGGAAATCCTGCTGGGTTGCGGGCTGCTGCTGGTCGCCGGCATCATGATTGCCCAGATGCTTGGCGTGGACGTCTCCCTCGGCACCCTGATTCCGGCCGCCGCTGTCCTGGGCGGTGCCTCCATCGCCTGGATGCAGCTGGACGAGACGCGGCGGGCGGGGCTGGTGGACAAGACCAAGGCGGACCAGGCCGGCGGTTGGGGACGCCTGGCGGCAGGCCTGGCCCTGGTGGTGGCCGGGGTCCTGGTGATGGTCTCGGGCTCCGGCTCCTGGGAGCAGACCTGGCTCGCGTTGCTCGCCTCGGTGGCCGTCCTCGGCGGCGTGGTGCTGGTCCTCCTGCCCTGGGCCCTGAAATTCTGGCGGGACCTGGAAGCCGAACGCGCCGGCCGCATCCGGGAGACCGAACGGGCCGAGATCGCCGCCCATCTCCACGATTCCGTGCTGCAGACCCTCGCCCTGATCCAGCGCCGCGCAGGCAACGAACACGACGTCGTCCGCCTGGCCCGCGCGCAGGAACGCGAGCTTCGCGGCTGGCTCTTCCAGGACCACGGCCGCGAAACCGGCCAGCTGTCGGACCGGATCAAAGCGGTGGCCGCCGAGGTGGAAGACCTGCTCGGCAACGCCGTCGACGTGGTCAGCGTCGGCGACGCCGCCATGACCGAAGCCCATGAGGCGCTGGTCCAGGCCTGCCGGGAGGCCATGCTCAACGCGTCGCGGCACGGGGGCGGAACCGTTTCGGTCTACCTTGAAGCGTCCGACGGGCAGGCCGAGGTCTTCATCAAGGACCGGGGCCCGGGCTTTGACCTGGCGGACGTGCCGGCGGACAGGCTGGGCGTCCGGGAATCGATCATCGGCAGGATGGGCAGGCACGGCGGCTCGGCTGAAATCCTCAGCACGGGCGACGGTACGGAGGTGCGCCTGCGGCTGCCCGCGGCCGCAGCCCACAGCACGGAAGGGAAATCATGACCATGACGCAAGGGACCGGAACGGCCCGGCCTGCGGGCCCGGTCCGGGTGGTGATCGTGGACGACCACGCCATCTTCCGGTCCGGACTGAAGGCCGACCTCGACGCCAGCATCCAGGTCGTGGGTGAAGCGGCGACCGTGGAACAGGCCATCGCCGTGATCGCCCAGCAGCGGCCCGACGTCGTCCTCCTGGATGTGCACCTGCCCGGCGGCCTCGGCGGGGGCGGCCGGGAAGTCATTGCCGGCTCCGCCGCGCTCCTGGCCACCACGCGGTTCCTGGCGCTGAGCGTCTCGGACGCCGCGGAGGACGTGGTGGCCGTGATCCGCGCCGGCGCACGCGGCTACGTCACCAAGACCATCTCCGGGGCCGAGATCACCGATGCCGTCTTCAGGGTGGCCGGCGGGGACGCCGTGTTCTCGCCCCGGCTCGCCGGTTTCGTCCTGGACGCGTTCGGGACCGCCCCGGCGGACATCGCCGACGACGAACTGGACAAGCTCTCGGCCCGCGAACTGGAAGTCATGCGGCTCATTGCGCGCGGCTACAGCTACAAGGAAGTGGCCAAGGAGCTCTTCATCAGCATCAAGACCGTGGAAACCCACGTGTCAGCGGTGCTGCGCAAGCTCCAGCTCTCCAGCCGGCACGAGCTGACCAAGTGGGCCGCGGAGCGCCGCCTCCTCTAAACGCCCGCCCACTTCCGGCAACTGTTTCCCCAACGCCCCATCACCTTTGGCAGCTTTTCTCCAAACGCCCCATCAGCTCTTGCGCCTTAAAGCCAAACGCCCGCTCACTTTCCCTCAGGAAGTGAGCGGGCGTTTGGTTTGCGTCTGCCAGTGGTGAGCGGGCGCCTACTGGGCCTTGCCCAGGAACTCCTGCAGCCGCTGGACGCCGGTGGCCAGGTCGTCGTCGCCAAGCGCGTAGGAGAGGCGCACGAAGCCGGACGGGCCGAAAGCCTCGCCGGGCACCACCGCAACCTCCACCTCGTCCAGGATCAATGCCGCCAGCTCAGCGGACGTCTGCGGCGTCGCGGTGCCGGTCGCCGTCGGGAATTCCTTGCCCAGCAGCCCGCGGACGTCCGCGTACACGTAGAAGGCGCCCTTCGGCGTCGGGCATTCCACGCCTTCGATCGCGTTCAGGCCCGCGACGATGGCCTTGCGGCGGCGGTCGAAGGCCACCTTCATTTCGTCGACGGCGGTCAGCGGGCCGGAGACTGCGGCGAGGGCTGCGATCTGCATGATGTTGGAGACGTTGGAGGTGGCGTGCGACTGCAGGTTGGTGGCGGCCTTGATGACGTCGGCGGGGCCGATCATCCAGCCCACGCGCCAGCCGGTCATGGCGTAGGTCTTGGCGACACCGTTGAGGATGACCACCTTGTCGCCCAGCTCCGGAGCGGCGGTGGCGATGGAGGTGAAGGGCACGCCGTCGTAAGTCAGGTGCTCGTAGATCTCGTCCGTGACAACCCACAGGCCCTTGGCGGCAGCCCACTTGCCGATCTCCGCCACCTGCTCCGGAGAGTACACCGCGCCGGTGGGGTTGGACGGCGAGACGAAGAGCAGGATCTTGGTCTTGTCCGTGACGGCTGCCTCCAGCTGCTCAACGGTCACCAGGTAATCCTGTTCGGGCCCGGCAAAGACCTCCACGGGAACGCCCCCGGCCAGCCGGATGGCCTCCGGGTAGGTGGTCCAGAACGGGGTGGGGACAATGACCTCGTCGCCCGGGTCCACCAGGGTGGCGAACGTGTTGTACACGGCCTGCTTGCCGCCGTTGGTCACCAGCACCTGGGAGGGGTCGACGGCGTAACCGGAGTCCCGGAGGGTCTTTTCCGCGATGGCCTTCTTCAGCTCGGGCAGTCCGCCGGCAGGGGAGTAGCGGTGGTACTTGGGCTGCCCGGCTGCCTCGATGGCCGCCTGGACGATGTAGTCCGGGGTCGGGAAGTCCGGCTCGCCCGCCCCGAACCCAATCACCGGCCGGCCAGCAGCCTTCAGCGCCTTAGCCTTGGCATCAACGGCAAGGGTTGCGGATTCGGCAATTGCGGATATGCGCTGGGAAACGCGGGCGGCAGACATGGCAGGTCCGTTCTTCGCTTGCAGCCTGGCGGCTGGAATGTGGGATTCGACGAGTTCTACTCTATGCTGTTCACCGGACCCTCCGGGGAGCCGGTTTTGATTTGTGACTGCCCGTGCAGTGCAACCCAGGCCGCGCCCAGGAAGGTGCGGAGCGGGCCGGTTTTACCTACGCGGACTTCTTGCGTAGACTGGTTCACCGGTGTTGAAACACGGATGATGGCGTGCGCCCCAGTGCAAACTGGCGGCAGGCCGTAGAATGTGGAATTCACTCCATAGGGTAGTGGCGCAATTGGTAGCGCAGCGGTCTCCAAAACCGCAGGTTGCAGGTTCGAGTCCTGTCTGCCCTGCGCAAGGTGCCCCGGGCGAAAGCCCGGGGGCACGCGCAGCAACCATGGTTCTGATCAGGGCCGGGTAATCCACCATTGCAAGGATGAGCGAGGATCAGGTGACCGAAACAGCTGCCAGCAGCTCCAAGGGCCGCCCAGCTAAGAAGGAAGCCAAGGCAAGCTTCTTCGCCCGCATTGCACTCTTTGTCCGCCAGATCATCGGCGAACTGAAGAAGGTCGTTGCCCCCACCCGCAAGGAACTGATCAACTACACGCTCGTGGTGCTGGTGTTCGTGGCCATCATGATGGTCATCGTCAGCCTGCTGGACATAGGTTTTGGAACCGCCGTCAGCTGGATCTTCGGCGGCACCGGCTCCAAGGACAGCTAAGGCTGCACGGTCCGCAGGCCGCGTATTCCGCCCGGGAATCCGGAACGGGACGCGGCGTGCGGAATTGAGCCATTTAAATAGGCATGTTAGGCAATGAGGAAGCAGGAGACCAAGTGTCTGAGCAGGAGCTCGAGGTAACCGAGACTGGGCTGGAAGAGTCCCAGGACGTCACGGCAGAAGCCGGTGAAGAGTCCGAGGTTGAGTCCTCCGCGCCCGAATCCGACGACGCCGCCTCCGACGTTGACGCAGACGCCGCTGACGCTTCAGAAGCCGGCGACGAAGAGCCCGCCGACGCCCTCGCAGCTGCCGCAGCCACCGCGGCAGCAGACCCGGCCGAGGAATTCAAGGCCAAGCTGCGCCGCCAGGAGGGTGACTGGTACGTCATCCACTCCTACGCCGGTTACGAGAACCGCGTGAAGGCCAACCTTGAAACCCGCATCCAGACCCTGGACATGGAAGATTACATCTTCGAGATCCAGGTGCCCATGGAAGAAGTCGTGGAGATCAAGAACGCCCAGCGCAAGGTGATCAACCGCGTCCGCATCCCCGGTTACGTCCTGGTCCGCATGGACCTCACGGACGCCTCCTGGGGCGCCGTCCGGCACACCCCCGGCGTCACCGGCTTCGTGGGCAATGCCCACAACCCGGTTCCGCTGCGCCTCGATGAGGTCTTCTCCATGCTCGCCCCGGTCTTCGAGGAAGAGCAGGCCGAGAAGGGCAAGCCGGTCAACAAGCAGAACCAGGCTCCCGTGGCCGTCGACTTCGAAGTCGGCGAGTCCGTCATCGTCAAGGAGGGCCCCTTCGAGACCCTCCCGGCCACGATCTCCGAGATCAAGCCCGAGTCCCAGACCCTCGTGGTGCTGGTCTCCATCTTCGAGCGCGAAACGCCTGTCACCCTGGCGTTCAACCAGGTCACCAAGATCTGACAACCCTAGATTTCGTCCCGGCACCGCCCGCTTAGCGGCTCCGGAACGGCCGGCCGCCTTGCCATGGCGGCCACAAACCTGAGGCACGCTCCTGTGCCCCAGGACGTTATTGAGAGAAGGACCCTACATTGGCTCCCAAGAAGAAGGTCACCGGCCTCATCAAGCTGCAGATCCAGGCAGGTGCCGCCAACCCGGCCCCGCCGATCGGTCCTGCGCTTGGCCAGCACGGTGTCAACATCATGGAATTCTGCAAGGCGTACAACGCTGCGACGGAAGCCCAGCGCGGAAACGTCATCCCCGTGGAAATCACGGTCTACGAGGACCGTTCCTTCACGTTCATCACCAAGACCCCGCCGGCTGCGGAACTGATCAAGAAGGCTGCAGGCGTTGCCAAGGGTTCCTCCACCCCGCACACCGTCAAGGTTGCCAAGCTGACCCAGGCCCAGGTCAACGAGATCGCCTCCACCAAGATGGAAGACCTCAACGCCACCAGCCTCGAAGGCGCAGCGAAGATCATCGCCGGTACCGCCCGCTCCATGGGCATCACCGTCGAGGGCTAATACCCCTGACCGCTGCCCAGCGCCGTGAAATCACGACGACGGGCTGCACCGCCGGGAACACCGGCACCATACACATTGAAATGTCGGGCATCCGGGCCGGATAACGAAACCGGATCACCGACTGTGGCAGGGCCCAGCGCGGTCCGCAGACCACAACTGCACAAGGAGAAATAAGCAGCATGGCAAAGCGCAGCAAAGCATATGAGGCAGCAGCCGCCAAGATCGACGCGGAGAAGCACTACGCACCGTTCGAGGCAGTGACGCTGGCCAAGGACACCAACCCGTCCAAGTTCGACGCCACCGTTGAGGTTGCTTTCCGCCTCGGCGTCGACCCCCGCAAGGCTGACCAGATGGTCCGCGGCACGGTCAACCTGCCCCACGGCACCGGTAAGACCGCCCGCGTCCTGGTCTTCGCCACGGGTGACAAGGCTGAGGCCGCAATCGCAGCCGGCGCCGACTTCGTTGGTTCCGACGACCTGATCGAGAAGATCGCCGCCGGCTGGACCGACTTCGACGCAGCCGTCGCCACCCCTGACCTCATGGGCAAGGTTGGCCGCCTCGGTAAGGTCCTGGGTCCGCGTAACCTGATGCCGAACCCGAAGACGGGCACCGTGACCCCCGACGTCACCAAGGCCGTCAACGACATCAAGGGTGGAAAGATCGACTTCCGCGTCGACAAGCACTCTAACCTGCACTTCATCATCGGCAAGGTGTCCTTCGACGCCGTCAAGCTGGCCGAGAACTACGCAGCAGCACTGGAAGAGGTGCTTCGCCTGAAGCCCTCCGCCGCCAAGGGCCGCTACATCCAGAAGGCCACCGTTGCCACCACGTTCGGTCCCGGCATCTCCGTCGACCCCAACGTCACCAAGGTGCTCATCGAGGCGTAGTCCCCGCTGAAGTTCCCGCCCCGGAGTGATTCCGGAGTTTTGAAAACCGCCCCGGCGCCAACGCGCCGGGGCGGTCTTGTTTTCTGCGCCATGTCTTTTGCGCCGTGCCTTTGCCTAAGCTGGCTGGATGAACCAACCCGGGCAGCCTGCCGGGGCCCTTCCGGAGCCCGATGCCTTGGCGATTGCCGCCGTCGTTATCCCGCCGCGCGGCAACCATGGCCGGCACGCCGTCGAATTGTCCGGTGACCTGCGCGAATGCCAGGCCATGGCGGAGGCTGAGGCCCGCGCCGTGTGGGGGAACCTCGAGCGCTGCCTCACACCGGCGGAGGCGCTCGAATACTGGCGGGGCGACGCGTATGAAGAACGGCACCTGTTCCTGGCCCGGATCGCCGGGGAACCGGTGGGATTGTGCTCGGTCACGCTGCCGCTGCGCGAGAACGTTGCCACGGCGGGCATCGACGTTCTGGTGGTTCCCCGCTGGCGGCGCAGGGGGCTGGGACGGGCCCTGCTGGACCATGCCGAAGCCGCGGCGCTGACGCGCGGCCGCTCGTCCCTTGATGCGTTCCACGAAATACCGCTCAGCGCCATGAAGGCGGGAGCGCGGGCCGTCACCGCCAAATCCGGGGCCGGCCAGCTGCCTGCGGACGACCCGGCCACCGCCTTTGCCTTGGCATCGGGGTACCAACTCGAACAAGTGGAGCGGTCCAGCCGGCTCACCCTGCCTGCGCCGGCCGACGTGCTGGCGCTGCTGGAGGCTGACGCCCGTGCCGTGTCCGGCGACTACGCGCTGGCGGCATGGGACGATCACTGCCCGGAACGACTCGTGGCGGGCTATGCCGGCCTGCGGGAGTGGATGAGCACAGACGCGCCCACCGCGGGAATGGACTGGGAGCGCGAGCACTGGGACGCGGCCCGGGTGCGGGACGACGAACGAAGGCTCATCCGAAGCGGTGTGCAGTCCTCGGTAGCGGCAGCGCTGCACCGCCCCACGGGTGGGCTGGTGGCCTACACCGTCCTGGCGTGGCGTCCGCAGGTGCCGGGGACACTCATCCAGCAGGACACCCTCGTCGCGGCGGCGCACCGCGGGCACCGGCTGGGCATGCTGGTCAAAGCGGCCAACCTTCGCCGCGCCCAGGAAAAATGGCCGCTGGCACGCTCGGTTTTGACATGGAATGCCAGCGAAAACCAGCATATGCTGGCGATAAATACCGCCCTTGGATTCAGGCCTGCTGGCTATGAAGGTGAGTGGCAGAAACGGCTGGGATGATGCCCGAATGGCAATAGACGTGAAGATCGAGCAGCTCTGGATCCCCGACTCACTGGACTCGCCTGACGCGGCGGACTTCCTGGCCGCCGTCGAAGTGGGCCGGAAGGTCCGGATGCAGACGTGGGGCAGTGACGACCTCGCCTACGGCCCGCTGGAGAAACTCCTCGAGTTCGAAGACCCCTATGAGCGCCAGCTCATTCTCGTGGCCAAGGTGGACGGCGCCATCGTGGGTACGGTCGACGTCGCGCTGCCCCTGACCGACCATCTGGACCTTGCCGAGTTCACCCTGGACATCCTGCCCGAGTTCCAGCGCCAGGGCGTGGGCCGGCGGCTGCTTGAGGCCGCCGAACACCTGGCCCGCGGCGAAGGCCGCACCATGATCCTGGTGGACACCAACCACCCCGGGGCGTCCCTGCACGAGTTCGAGCAGGCCCTGCTTGTCCCCGGTTCGGGCCAGGGCTTCGTGCCCCTGGAAAGCCGCGAGGTGGAATTCGCCCGGAAGATGGGTTACACGCTGCAGCACATCGAGCAGTTCAGCGCCTGCACCCTTCCGCTGGACACCAAGCTCGTGGCCGACCTCCAGGCCGAGGCGGAGGAGGCCAACCACGGCAGGTACCGGCTGCACCATTGGACGGACCGCTGCCCCGATCTTTGGCTGGAAGCGGTGGCCACCCTGGAGAACCAGGCGGGTGCCGACGTCGACCCCTCCCTGGATGTGCCGGTGGAGCAGGACATGGTGTTCGACGGCGGCATCCTGCGTGAAGCGGAGGACGTCGCCATTGCGCAGGGGAGGCGGACGGTGGTCACCGCCGTCGAACACCTCGCCACAGGATCCCTGGTGGGGCTGACCACCATCACCGTGTTGGCGCACCGCGCCGACGTCGTGTTCCAGGACGACACCCTGGTCCTGCAGGAGCACCGGGGCAACAAGCTGGGCCTGCTGATCAAGGTGGCCAACATGGAGCGGCTCACCGAGCAGTTCCCGGACGCCAGGATCATCTACACGTGGAATGCGCCGGAGAACCGGTACCTGCTGACCGTGAACAAGCAACTGGGTTTCCAGACGGCCGGGGTGACGGGCATCTGGCAGAAGGAGCTTCCCAAGCTGCACACCAGCACCAGCTGAGCCGCCGATTTGGTGGACGGGTGCGCCCTCGCGTAAGCTGGACGTACCAAAGACCGTCGGTTGTTGGAAATCCACTCTCCTGTTCATGGCTCAATTCTGCAGTTGTGCGCAGGGGACTCCAGTGGTTTTCCGGACGAAGGACCCTCAACGCAGGGCGGCCGGCGCAGGTGAACGAAGCAAAGCTCCGCGGTCAAGCCGTGTTGAGCCAAGCCCCGTGCATCTGCGCGGGGCGTTTTTAGTTTTAGCTCTCTTGAGCGGGGACCGTCGAATACCGGCACTATCCCCGGAAGGAGGGTTATGGCAACGCCTACCAAGGTTTCAGCAGTAGCTGAGATCACTAACGATTTCAAGGAATCGAACGCCGCTGTCCTGACCGAATACCGCGGGCTCACCGTTGCACAGCTCAAGCAGCTGCGTGTTTCTCTCGGCCAGGACACCAAGTTCACGGTCGTCAAGAACACCCTGACCGCCATTGCAGCCAAGGAAGCCGGCGTCGAAGCATTCGACGGCCAGCTTGCCGGCCCCACTGCAATCGCGTTCATCAAGGGTGACGCAGTTGCCGCTGCCAAGAGCCTGACGGATTTTGCCAAGGCCAACAAGCAGCTGGTCATCAAGACCGGTTACTTCGAGGGCAAGGCACTGGACGCCACTGAGGTTGCCGCACTGGCTGCCCTCGAGTCCCGCGAGCTGCAGCTCGCCAAGGTTGCAGGCGTCCTCAAGGCACCGGCCGCCGCAGCTGCACGCATCATCGACGCACTGCGCCTCAAGCTTGAAGAAGAGAACGGTGCACCGGCAGCTGCCGAAGCGCCCGCCGCTGAAGAAGCTCCCGCCGCTGAAGCTGAAGCTGCCGCTGAAGCTCCCGCTGCCGAAGAGAACTAATTCTCTTACCCCCACCAGACTCCGGTATCCGCACGGCCCCGCGCCGTACGGACACCACAACAGGAAGGACGCCTACCATGGCGAAGCTCAGCAACGAAGAGCTCATTGAAGCTTTCAAGGAACTGACCATCATCGAGCTCTCCGAGTTCGTCAAGCTCTTCGAAGAGACCTTCGAAGTTACCGCTGCTGCTGTAGCTGTTGCCGGCCCCGCTGCCGGTGGCGCTGCTGAAGAGGCTGAAGAGAAGACCGACTTCGACGTCATCCTCGAAGCTGCCGGCGACAAGAAGATCGCAGTCATCAAGGAAGTTCGCGCCATCACCTCCCTCGGCCTCAAGGAAGCCAAGGACCTGGTTGACGGTGCCCCCAAGGCTGTCCTCGAAGGCGCCAACAAGGAAGCTGCCGAGAAGGCCAAGGAGCAGCTCGAGGCTGCAGGCGCCACCGTTACCCTCAAGTAACAGCGCTTTTCCTCCGGGAAACCCCGTCCACATTGGTGGGCGGGGTTTCCTGCGTTTCAGGCGGGGTCCGAAATATAAGCGACGACGGCGTCCAGGGCTGCGGTCAGCGCGTCGGCGTCCACGAATGCACTGTAGCCGTGGGCACCGGCGCCCATGGAGATCCGCCGCCCCGTGATGGTGGAGTCCGCGTAGACCGGCCAGGCGGTGGTGCTGCCGAGCGGGGTGATGGTGCCGCGCTCGTACCCTGTTGCTTCCAGCGCGGCATCGGCCGGCGGCAGGGACAGCTTGTTGACGCCCACCAGCGCCCGCAGCTTGGGCCAGGAGATCTGGCGGTCCCCGGGAACCAGGGCAAACAGGAATGTCCCGTCCTTGTGTTTGACCACCAGGGACTTGACGATGTCCGCCGGGCGGATGCCCAGGATGCCGGCCGCCTCCGCCAGGCTCTTCGCCGCCGGCCGTTCCACCACGTCCACCTGCAGGCCACGCGCCGCGGCGTCGGCCAGGAAACGTTCCCGTCCGACGCCGTCCGCAGCGTTTCCGGTACTGCCCGCCATCAGTCGCGGTACAGCAGGAGGGCTTCGCCCTGGCCGCCGCCGCCGCAGAGGGATACCGCGGCCTTGCCGGTTCCGCGGCGCTTCAGTTCATGGGCGGCGTGCGCTGCCAGCCGGGCGCCGGAAGCGCCGATCGGGTGGCCCAGGGCAATGGCTCCGCCATGGATGTTGCACTTTTCCAGCGGGTAGTCCAGGTCCTTGAGCGACTGGACCGCCACCGACCCGAAGGCCTCATTGATCTCGATGAAGTCGAGGTCGCCGGTGCTCCACCCGGCCTTTCCCAGGGCGTTCATGATGGCGTTCGACGGCTGGGAGTGCAGCGAGTTGTCCGGGCCCGCAACCTGGCCCGGCTTGCCCACCACTGCCAAGTAGTCCAGGCCGTGCTGCTCCGCGTAGCCGCGGGACGCGAGGACCAGGGCGGCGGCGCCGTCGGACAGGGGAGAGGAGTTGCCTGCCGTGATGGTGCCGTCGGTGACGAAGGCCGCGCGAAGTCCGGCCAGCGACTCCACCGAGGTGTTCGGGCGGACGCCTTCGTCGGTGTCCACCACCACCGGGTCGCCCTTCCGCTGCTTAACGCTGATCGGCGCGATCTCGCCGTCGAACGTACCGTTCTTTGCCGCCAGGGCGGCCCGCTGGTGCGATTGCGCCGCCACGTTGTCCTGGGACGTCCGGTCGATGCCCAGGGTGAGGTTCCGGGTTTCGGTGGACAGGCCCATGGACTCGCCGTCGAAGGCATCGGTCAACCCGTCGTGTGCCGCGGCGTCCAGCGCCTGCACCGTTCCGTACGTCCAGCCCTGCCGGGATCCCGGCAGCAGGTGCGGCGCCCGCGTCATCGACTCCTGGCCGCCGGCCACCACCACCGACGCCTCGCCGGCGCGGATCATCCGTGCCGCGTCGATCACGGCGGTCAGGCCCGAGAGGCATACTTTGTTGACCGTCACCGCGGGGACGTTCCATCCGATTCCGGCTCCAATGGAGCTCTGCCGCGCCGGGTTCTGGCCCGCGCCGGCCTGGAGGACCTGGCCCATGATCACGGCTTCGACGTCGGAGGCGTCAACGCCGCTGGACGCCAGGGCGGCCTTGATCGCATGGGCGCCGAGGTCCACCGCCGTCAGGCTGGCCAGCTGCCCGTTGATTCGGCCCTGCGGAGTCCGCGCCGCCCCAAGGATGACAACGTCGCTGCTGTCAGGAGAGTTGCCCATGGTTATCTCTTTCAATCCGGTTCCGGTGTAAGCCACCAAGGCTATCGTGACCCTGGTCACCCATCTATTCAAACGCGTTGGGCGCCGGCGGCATTCCGTCCCGCAGGCGAGGGGAGAACTCCCCATGGCGGCGTTATGCACGACGGCGGCGGCTTGCGTAGGGTGGACGGCGGAAGCATTTGCAGGGGGACGCCAAGTCCGCAGCCTTGACGGACGGAGCACAACGATGAAGAAGAGCCTGGCCACGGCGGCCGTTGCCGCGATCGCAGCACTGACGGGTTGTTCGGTGTCCACCCCGGCTCCGGCGGACCCCAGCCAGCCGGCGGCCCCTTCCGCGGCTGCTGAAGCCAGCGGCCGTGCTACGCCCAGCTCCGGTGCGCAGGCGGCCGGTACCAAGGAAGCCTGCGAGCTGTTCAACAAGCTGGTGGCCGACTACGCCGCCGTGGCGCCCAACGACGCCAAGGGCTACGAGGACGTGTACCTGAAGGCCCAGGACGCCAAGGACACCGTCTCCGGCGACCTGGAGGGGCTGTTCGCCTCGTTGAGCCTGCTGGCCATCGACCAGTCCTCTGCTGCCGAGTCGGGCGGCAAGCCCGCACAGGAGTCACAGGATGCTGTCCGGGACGCCGTCTTCGCGAACTCCTCCGCATGCACGGCCGAAGGCGTCACCCTGCGCCTGTAGCAGGGCCCCGGAAAATAGGTGCTTGCATTCCGGGCGGATGTGGGGTAGACACGAAGGTTGTTTTGCCGTATCGTAGATATTTGCGTCTTCCCTGTTTACCTTCAGCCTTCATATAGCGGTGGGCTTCGCCTGGCAGCTGACATTCAACGTGCCGTGACAACGTCACAGCATAGTCGGTAAGGGCCCCGGGTCATATAGCGGAACCGGATGGTAGCGCTGCGGATGTCAGTCCGCAGGGTGCACAGCGGGGGAGATCTGAAAACGCCTGAAGGTCTGTGGAAGGATCCCTCTTGGTCGCCTCGAGCACCTCTAATAACGAAACCGCTAACACCGCCGACAGCACTGATGGTGCCACTCGCCGGCTTTCATTCGCAAAGATTCACGAACCTCTTGACGTTCCGAATCTGCTTGCCCTGCAGACGGACAGCTTTGACTGGCTGGTCGGCAACGAGCGCTGGCAGGCACGCGTAGCAAAGGCCGTCGAAGAAAACGATCTCAGCGTCGCCACCACGTCCGGCCTGTCGGACATCTTCGAAGAGATCTCCCCGATCGAGGACTTCCAGGGCACCATGTCCCTGAGCTTCTCCGATCCGGAGTTCGCCGACCCCAAGTACACCATGGCCGAGTGCAAGGACCGGGACGCGACGTACTCCGCCCCGCTGTACGTCAAGGCCGAGTTCATGAACAACAACACGGGCGAAATCAAGCAGCAGACCGTGTTCATGGGCGACTTCCCGCTGATGACCGAGAAGGGCACCTTCGTGGTCAACGGCACCGAGCGTGTCGTCGTCTCCCAGCTGGTCCGTTCACCGGGCGCCTACTTTGAGCGCGCCGCTGACAAAACCAGCGACAAGGACATCTTCACCGCCAAGATCATCCCGTCCCGCGGCGCCTGGTTCGAGCTCGAGATCGACAAGCGCGACCAGGTGGGCGTGCGCCTTGACCGCAAGCGCAAGCAGTCCGTCACCGTCCTGCTGAAGGCCCTCGGCTGGACCGAAGGTCAGATCCTCGAAGAGTTCGGCCAGTACGACTCCATGCGGGCAACCCTGGAGAAGGACGCCACCGAAACCCGCGAAGACGCCCTGCTGGACATCTACCGCAAGCTGCGTCCGGGCGAGCCGCCCACCGTCGAGGCTGCCCAGTCCCTGCTGGACAACCTGTACTTCAACTCCAAGCGCTACGATCTGGCCAAGGTTGGCCGCTACAAGATCAACCGCAAGCTGGGCATCGACCGCTCCCTTGGCGACAAGGAAGCCTCGGTCCTGCACGTTGAAGACATCGTTGCCATGATCAAGTTCCTCGTCGCGCTGCACGCCGGCGAGAAGACCATCAAGGGCACCCGCGACGGCCAGGAAGTGGACCTGCGCGTCGAAATCGACGACATCGACCACTTCGGCAACCGCCGCATCCGCGCCGTCGGCGAGCTCATCGAGAACCAGGTCCGCACCGGCCTGTCACGCATGGAGCGCGTTGTCCGCGAGCGGATGACCACCCAGGACGTCGAGGCCATCACGCCGCAGACCCTGATCAACATCCGCCCCGTGGTTGCAGCCATCAAGGAGTTCTTCGGAACCTCCCAGCTGTCGCAGTTCATGGACCAGAACAACCCGCTTTCGGGCCTGACCCACAAGCGCCGCCTGTCCGCGCTTGGCCCCGGTGGTCTGTCCCGTGACCGCGCCGGCATGGAAGTCCGTGACGTGCACCCGTCCCACTACGGACGCATGTGCCCCATCGAAACCCCTGAAGGCCCGAACATCGGCCTGATCGGTTCGCTGGCATCCTACGGACGCATCAACCCGTTCGGCTTCATCGAGACCCCGTACCGCAAGGTCAAGGACGGCGTCGTGTCCGACGACGTCCAGTACCTGACGGCCGACGACGAGGCTGAGGTCCTGATCGCCCAGGCCAACGCACCGCTGGACGAGAACAACCGGTTCTCCGAAGACACCGTGCTGGTCCGTGCCCGCGGTGGTGGAGGCGAGCCCGTGCTCGTGCCGGCCGCGGACGTTGAGTTCATGGACGTTTCCCCGCGCCAGATGGTGTCCGTGGCGACCGCCCTGATCCCGTTCCTCGAGCACGACGACGCCAACCGCGCACTCATGGGTGCCAACATGCAGCGCCAGGCCGTGCCGCTGGTCCGTTCCGAGGCCCCGTTCGTGGGCACCGGCATGGAACGCGCCGCAGCCGTCGACGCCGGTGACGTTGTCATCGCCAAGAAGGCCGGTGTGGTTACCGAGGTCTCCGCCGAGCTCGTCATCATGCTCAACGACGACGGCACGGAAACCAACTACCGCATCAACAAGTTCGCCCGCTCCAACCAGGGCAACTGCTACAACCACCGCGTCCTGGTAAACGAAGGCCAGCGCCTGGAAGTCGGCGGCATCATCGCCGACGGCCCGGCAACGGACCAGGGTGAACTGGCACTCGGTAAGAACCTGCTCGTGGCATTCATGTCATGGGAAGGCCACAACTTCGAGGACGCCATCATCCTCTCGCAGCGCATCGTTGCCGAGGACGTCCTTTCCTCCATCCACATCGAGGAGCACGAGATCGATGCCCGCGACACCAAGCTCGGTGCCGAGGAAATCACCCGTGACATCCCCAACGTGTCCGAGGAAGTCCTCGCAGGCCTGGACGAGCGCGGCATCATCCACATCGGTGCCGAGGTTGAGGCAGGGGACATCCTGGTTGGAAAGGTCACCCCGAAGGGTGAAACCGAGCTGACCCCGGAAGAGCGCCTGCTGCGCGCCATCTTCGGTGAGAAGTCCCGCGAAGTGCGCGACACCTCCCTGAAGGTGCCCCACGGCGAGTCCGGCACCGTCATCGGCGTGCGCGTCTTCGACCGCGACAACGACGACGAGCTGCCCCCGGGCGTGAACCAGCTTGTCCGCGTCTACGTGGCCGCCAAGCGCAAGATCACCGACGGCGACAAGCTCGCCGGCCGCCACGGCAACAAGGGTGTCATCTCCAAGATCCTCCCCGTCGAGGACATGCCGTTCCTGGCCGACGGCACCCCCGTTGACATCGTCCTGAACCCGCTGGGTGTTCCGGGCCGTATGAACGTGGGCCAGGTGCTCGAAACGCACCTCGGCTGGGTTGCCAAGACCGGTTGGAAGATCGAAGGCGAGCCCGAGTGGGTCAAGCAGCTGCCGAACCTGCCGCGCGAGAGTGGTCCCACCACTGTTGCAACGCCGGTGTTCGACGGTGCCCGCGAAGAGGAAATCACGGGCCTGCTGGATTCCACGAACGTGACCCGCGACGGTGACCGCCTGATCAACTCCTCCGGCAAGACCCGCCTGTTTGACGGCCGCTCCGGCGAGCCGTTCCCGGATCCGATCTCGGTCGGCTACATGTACATCCTGAAGCTCCACCACCTGGTGGACGACAAGATCCACGCACGCTCCACCGGTCCGTACTCCATGATCACGCAGCAGCCGCTGGGTGGTAAGGCGCAGTTCGGTGGCCAGCGCTTCGGTGAAATGGAAGTGTGGGCGCTCGAAGCTTACGGCGCCGCTTACACGCTCCAGGAACTCCTCACGATCAAGTCTGACGACATCCACGGTCGTGTGAAGGTCTACGAAGCCATCGTCAAGGGCGAGAACATCCCCGAGCCGGGCGTTCCCGAATCCTTCAAGGTCTTGATCAAGGAAATGCAGTCGCTGTGCCTGAACGTGGAAGTTCTTTCCACGGACGGAACCACGATTGAAATGCGTGACTCTGATGACGCAGTCTTCACGGCTGCGGAGGAACTGGGCATCGATCTGTCTCGTGCAGAGCCCAGCTCCGTAGAAGAGGTCTAGAAGGTAAGCGTTCGACGGCGGGTGCGCACCCGCCGTCGAACGCCACCTCCCTCATCCCGCACCTAAGACTTCAGAATTTAGAGAACAAGAGAGAACAGGGACCATATGTCCAGCGAATCCTCCTTCGGCCTCATGCAGATCGGCCTCGCCACCGCGGAAGACATCCGCGGCTGGTCGTACGGCGAGGTTAAGAAGCCGGAAACCATCAACTACCGCACGCTCAAGCCCGAGAAGGACGGACTCTTCTGCGAGAAGATCTTCGGCCCGTCCCGCGACTGGGAATGCTACTGCGGCAAGTACAAGCGCGTGCGCTTCAAGGGCATCATCTGTGAGCGCTGTGGCGTTGAAGTCACCCGCGCCAAGGTCCGCCGTGAGCGCATGGGCCACATCGAGCTGGCCGCTCCCGTCACGCACATCTGGTACTTCAAGGGTGTCCCCTCCCGCCTGGGCTACCTCCTTGACCTGGCACCGAAGGACCTCGAAAAGGTCATCTACTTCGCTGCCTACATGATCACCAGTGTCGACGAGGCTGCCCGCCACGAGGAACTGCCCAACCTGCAGGTTGAGCACGATATCGAGAAGAAGCAGCTGATTGACAACCGCGACGCCGACATCGCCGCGATCGCCCGCGACCTCGAAGGCGAAATCGCCCGCCTGGAGGGCGAAGGCGCCAAGGCTGCCGACAAGAAGAAGGCCCGCGACTCCGCCGACCGCCAGATGGCAAACGTGCGCAAGCGTGCCGACGCCGACATCGAGCGCCTCGAGCAGGTCTGGGACCGCTTCAAGAACCTGAAGGTCGCCGACCTCGAAGGTGACGAAGGCCTGTACCGCGAACTGCGCGACCGCTACGGCATGTACTTCGAAGGCTCCATGGGTGCCGAAGCCATCAAGAAGCGCCTTGAGAACTTCGACATGCAGGCCGAGTCCGAAGCCCTGCGCGACGTCATCGCCAACGGCAAGGGCCAGCGCAAGACCCGCGCCCTCAAGCGCCTGAAGGTGGTCAACGCATTCCTGACCACCAACAACAGCCCGCTGGGCATGGTCCTGGACGCCGTCCCGGTGATCCCGCCGGAACTGCGCCCCATGGTCCAGCTGGACGGTGGCCGCTTCGCGACCTCCGACCTGAACGACCTGTACCGCCGCGTGATCAACCGCAACAACCGCCTCAAGCGCCTGCTTGACCTGGGTGCTCCGGAGATCATCGTCAACAACGAGAAGCGCATGCTTCAGGAAGCTGTTGACAGCCTCTTCGACAACGGCCGCCGCGGCCGTCCGGTCACCGGACCGGGCAACCGTCCACTGAAGTCGCTGAGCGACATGCTCAAGGGCAAGCAGGGCCGTTTCCGCCAGAACCTGCTCGGCAAGCGCGTCGACTACTCCGGCCGTTCGGTCATCGTCGTCGGCCCGCAGCTGAAGCTGCACCAGTGCGGCCTGCCCAAGCAGATGGCGCTGGAGCTCTTCAAGCCGTTCGTGATGAAGCGCCTGGTTGACCTCAACCACGCCCAGAACATCAAGTCGGCCAAGCGGATGGTGGAGCGTTACCGCCCGCAGGTGTGGGACGTGCTCGAAGAGATCATCACCGAACACCCGGTGCTGCTCAACCGTGCACCTACCCTGCACCGCCTGGGCATCCAGGCGTTCGAGCCGCAGCTTGTTGAAGGCAAGGCCATCCAGCTTCACCCGCTGGTTTGTGGCGCCTTCAACGCCGACTTCGACGGCGACCAGATGGCAGTGCACCTGCCGCTGAGCCCCGAGGCGCAGGCCGAGGCCCGCATCCTGATGCTGTCCTCGAACAACATCCTCAAGCCCTCCGACGGACGTCCGGTCACCCTGCCTTCGCAGGATATGATCATCGGCCTGTACCACTTGACCACCAAGCGCAAGGGTTCTGCCGGTGAAGGCCGCATCTTCGGTTCGGTGTCCGAGGCCATCATGGCGTTCGACGCCCGCGAGCTGCACCTGAACTCGCAGGTCAAGATCCGCCTCGAAGGCTTCGTGCCCTACGCCGGCTGGGAAGCTCCGGAAGGCTGGGAGCAGGGTCAGCCGGCCCTCGTCCAGACCTCCCTGGGCCAGGTCCTCTTCAACGAGACCCTGCCCGAGGACTACCCCTGGGTTGAGGCTGTTGCCGACAAGGGCGAACTGTCCCGCATCGTCAACGACCTCGCCGAGCGTTACCCGAAGGTCGTCACGGCGGCCACGCTGGACAACCTGAAGGATGCCGGTTTCTACTGGGCCACCCGTTCGGGCGTCACGGTCGCCATTTCCGACATCGAGGTCCCGGCCGCCAAGCCGGAAATCCTTGCCGGGTACGAAGAGCGCGCCGCCAAGATCCAGGGCCAGTACGACAAGGGCCTGATCGACGACGACGAGCGCCGCCAGGAACTGATCGAGATCTGGAACAAGGCCACCAACGACATCGCCTCCGTGATGCGTGAAAGCCTGTCCCCGATGAACACCATCAACCGCATGGTGTCCTCCGGTGCACGTGGTAACTGGATGCAGGTCCGCCAGATCGCGGGTATCCGTGGCCTGGTGGCCAACCCGAAGGGTGAGATCATCCCGCGCCCCATCAAGTCCTCCTACCGCGAGGGCCTGTCGGTGCTGGAATACTTCATCGCCACGCACGGTGCCCGTAAGGGCCTGGCCGACACCGCCCTGCGTACCGCCAACTCGGGTTACCTGACCCGTCGTCTGGTGGACGTCTCGCAGGACGTCATCGTCCGTGAAGAGGACTGCGGCACCGAGCGTGGCCTGGTCACGCCGATCGCCGTCGCCGACTCCAACGGCGAGCTGGTCCTGGACGAGAACGTCGAGAACAGCGCCTACGCACGTACGCTGGCTGTCGACGTCGTGGACTCCGAGGGCAACGTCCTCGCAGCTGCCGGTACCGACTGCGGCGACGTGGTCATCGACGAGCTCTTCAAGGCAGGCATCACCGAGGTCAAGGTCCGCTCCGTACTCACCTGTGAGTCCAGCGTCGGCACCTGCGCCCTGTGCTACGGCCGCTCGCTGGCCACCGGCAAGACCGTTGACATCGGCGAGGCCGTCGGCATCATCGCCGCACAGTCCATCGGTGAACCCGGTACCCAGCTGACCATGCGTACGTTCCACACCGGTGGTGCTGTCTCCGCCGGCGGCGGCGACGACATCACCCAGGGTCTGCCCCGTATCCAGGAGCTCTTCGAAGCACGTACTCCGAAGGGTGTTGCCCCGATTGCTGAAGCAGCCGGCCGCATCACCATCGAAGAGTCCGAGCGCCAGATGCGCCTGGTCATCACCCCGGATGACGGGTCGGAAGAGATCGCGTACCCGGTCCTGCGCCGTTCACGCCTGCTGATCGAGGATGGCGACCACGTCACCGTCGGCCAGAAGCTGATCAACGGCCCCGTCGATCCCAAGCAGGTCCTGCGCATCATGGGTCCGCGTGCGGCACAGAAGTTCCTGGTGGACGAGGTCCAGGGCGTGTACCGCAGCCAGGGCATCGGTATCCACGACAAGCACGTCGAGGTCATCGTCCGCCAGATGCTGCGCCGTGTCACGGTCATTGAGTCCGGCGAATCGGACCTGCTGCCCGGCGAACTCGCCGAGCGCAGCCGCTTCGAGGAGGCCAACCGCCGCGTTGTGTCCGAGGGCAAGACTCCGGCTTCCGGACGTCCCGAGCTCATGGGCATCACCAAGGCGTCGCTGGCCACCGAGTCCTGGCTGTCCGCGGCATCCTTCCAGGAGACCACCCGCGTCCTGACGCAGGCGGCCATGGAGGGCAAGAGCGATCCTCTGCTGGGCCTGAAGGAAAATGTCATCATCGGTAAGCTGATCCCGGCCGGCACGGGCCTCCCGCGCTACACCGAGGTCACCGTCGAGCCCACTGAAGAAGCGAAGGCCAACCTGTTCACCGGCCCCAGCGCTTTCAGTGACTTCTCGTACGACACCCTGGGCGGCGACGGGGCTCCTGAGTTCCACGCCATCCCGCTGGATGACTACGACCTGGGCAACGACTTCCGCTGACCAGCCGAAGCCGGCCTGGCCGAAGGGATGGTCCCGCACCGCACGGTGCGGGGCCATCCCCGTTTAACCCGCCGATTAAGGCATGGAGCCCGTCCATGCTAGACTTGTTACCAATTGTTATTGTGGCAGTGGATGAGAGCGCGAGCCTTAGCTGAAAAGCTTGGCATGAGCGACGTTTCCGGTTTGCAGGGTTCTTGTGCAACGTATGCCACATTTTTGCATGCCTAGGGAACATTGGTCCTGAACCGGTCCCAAGCGCATGTGATCCGACTATTAAGGCTTCGCCTTCGCCGCCTGGAGATCGTCTTCATGGCACCGGGCGGCGAGGCAACCAACAAGAGAGCGGCCGGCAGCGGCTGCTCCGGATAAAACGGAGAACACGAGAGTGCCTACGATTAACCAGCTGGTCCGCAAGGGCCGCACGCCTAAGGTCTCAAAGACCAAGGCTCCCGCGCTTAAGGGAAGCCCGATGCGCCGCGGTGTCTGCACCCGCGTCTACACCACCACCCCGAAGAAGCCGAACTCGGCTCTGCGTAAGGTGGCCCGTGTGCGCCTCAACGGCGGCGTGGAAGTTACCGCCTACATCCCCGGTGTTGGCCACAACCTGCAGGAGCACTCCATTGTGCTCGTTCGCGGTGGTCGTGTGAAGGACCTCCCGGGTGTCCGCTACAAGATCGTCCGTGGCGCCCTCGATACCCAGGGTGTGAAGAACCGTAAGCAGGCCCGCAGCCGCTACGGCGCAAAGATGGAGAAGAAGTAATATGCCTCGCAAGGGTCCGGCCCCCAAGCGGCCGCTCGTTTCGGATCCGGTATACGGTTCCCCGCTGGTCACCCAGCTCATCAACAAGGTGCTCGTTGACGGCAAGAAGTCCACGGCAGAGCGCATTGTCTACGGTGCCCTCGAAGGCGCACGCGCCAAGTCCGGCGGCGACCCCGTTGCAGCCCTGAAGAAGGCCATGGACAACGTCAAGCCTTCCCTCGAGGTCCGTTCCCGCCGCGTCGGTGGCGCCACCTACCAGGTTCCGGTTGAGGTTAAGCCGGGCCGCTCCACCGCACTCGCCCTGCGGTGGCTGGTTGGCTACTCCAAGGCCCGCCGTGAAAAGACGATGACCGAACGTCTCCAGAACGAAATCCTGGATGCGTCCAACGGTCTCGGTGCCGCTGTGAAGCGTCGCGAAGACACCCACAAGATGGCCGAGTCCAACAAGGCCTTCGCACACTACCGCTGGTAATACTCCCCGGACGCCGCCGGCTCAACCGAGCCGGCGGCGAACGTGTAGTCCATCCCAAAAGGAGACCCCGTGGCACAGGACGTGCTTACCGACCTTAGCAAGGTCCGCAACATCGGCATCATGGCCCACATCGATGCCGGCAAGACCACCACCACCGAGCGCATCCTGTTCTACACGGGTGTGAACCACAAGATCGGCGAAACGCACGACGGCGCTTCGACCACTGACTGGATGGAACAGGAAAAGGAACGCGGCATCACCATCACGTCTGCCGCCGTGACCTGCTTCTGGGAGAACAACCAGATCAACATCATCGACACCCCCGGCCACGTGGACTTCACGGTTGAGGTTGAGCGCTCCCTGCGCGTCCTCGACGGTGCAGTCGCTGTCTTCGACGGCAAGGAAGGCGTTGAGCCGCAGTCCGAGACCGTGTGGCGGCAGGCTGACAAGTACAACGTTCCGCGTATCTGCTTCGTCAACAAGATGGACAAGCTCGGTGCTGACTTCTACTTCACTGTAGACACCATCATCAGCCGCCTCGGTGCCAAGCCGCTGGTCATGCAGCTGCCGATCGGTGCCGAGAACGACTTCATCGGCGTCGTGGACCTGCTCTACATGCGTGCCCTGGTTTGGCCGGGCGACGCCAAGGGCGACGTGACCATGGGTGCCAAGTACGAGATCCAGGAAATCCCCGCGGACCTCCAGGCCAAGGCCGAAGAGTACCGTGCAGCGCTCGTTGAGACCGTTGCCGAGTCCTCCGAGGAACTCATGGAGAAGTACCTCGAAGGCGAAGAGCTCAGCATCGACGAGCTCAAGGCCGGCATCCGCAAGATGACCATCAACTCCGAGCTGTACCCCGTGTTCTGTGGCTCCGCCTTCAAGAACCGCGGTGTCCAGCCGATGCTCGACGCTGTGGTGGACTACCTGCCGAACCCGCTCGACGTTCCTCCGATGATCGGTCACGACCCGAAGGACGAAGAGAAGGAACTGACCCGCAAGCCTTCCGCCGACGAGCCGTTCTCGGCCCTGGCGTTCAAGATTGCGGCCCACCCGTTTTTCGGCCAGCTCACCTTCATCCGCGTGTACTCCGGTCACGTCGAGTCCGGCGCCCAGGTGGTCAACTCCACCAAGGGCAAGCGTGAGCGCATCGGCAAGCTGTTCCAGATGCACGCCAACAAGGAAATGCCCGTCGAGGCAGCAACCGCCGGCCACATCTACGCAGCCATCGGCCTGAAGGACACCACCACCGGTGACACCCTGTGCGACTCGGCCAACCAGATCGTCCTGGAGTCCATGAGCTTCCCCGAGCCCGTGATCTCCGTGGCCATCGAGCCGAACACCAAGGGTGACCAGGAGAAGCTCTCCACGGCCATCCAGAAGCTGTCCGCTGAGGACCCCACCTTCCAGGTGTCCCTCAACGAAGACACCGGCCAGACCATCATCGCCGGCATGGGCGAACTCCACCTGGACATCCTGGTGGACCGCATGCGCCGCGAATTCAAGGTCGAAGCCAACGTGGGCAAGCCGCAGGTTGCTTACCGCGAAACCATCAAGCGGGCAGTCGAGAAGCACGACTACACGCACAAGAAGCAGACCGGTGGGTCGGGCCAGTTCGCAAAGGTCCAGATTGCCATCGAGCCGCTCGACACCGCCGAAGGCGAGCTGTACGAGTTCGAGAACAAGGTCACTGGTGGACGCGTTCCGCGTGAGTACATCCCGTCCGTTGACGCTGGTATCCAGGACGCACTGAACGACGGTGTCCTCGCCGGCTACCCGGTTGTCGGCATCAAGGCAACGCTGCTTGACGGCGCTTACCACGACGTTGACTCCTCGGAAATGGCGTTCAAGATCGCCGGCCGCATGGCTTTCAAGGAAGCCGCGCGCAAGGCGAACCCTGTCCTGCTTGAACCGCTGATGGACGTCGAGGTGCGTACCCCTGAGGAATACATGGGTGACGTTATCGGCGACCTCAACTCCCGCCGTGGCCAGATGCAGTCCATGGAAGACGCAGCAGGCGTCAAGGTTGTCCGTGCCCACGTGCCGCTGTCCGGCATGTTCGGCTACATCGGCGACCTGCGCTCCAAGACCCAGGGCCGCGCTGTGTACTCCATGACGTTCAACAGCTACGCCGAGGTCCCGAAGGCAGTTGCCGACGAGATCATCCAGAAGTCCCGCGGCGAGTAGTCCTTCACGGACTTTCAAAGCGAACACCCTCGGCTGTGCTGGCCGGAAGCGGACAGCACAGCCGGTGCAGGCGGCCGGCGCCGGCCGGACCTGTCCGGCAATGCCGGTTCCGGCCCCTGCACGAACAGGCTCAGGGGATTAGTATTAGTTCCTGAATCTGCAATTTCACCAATCCAAAGCCCCCAAGTAGACTTGCCTGAGTTCTACCGCGACAAGCGCGGCTGGAGGGCAAGTTATTTGAAAACGTTCTAGGAGGAACCTGTGGCAAAGGCAAAGTTCGAGCGGACTAAGCCGCACGTCAACATCGGCACCATCGGTCACGTTGACCACGGTAAGACGACGCTGACGGCCGCCATTTCCAAGGTGCTGTACGACAAGTACCCCACCCTCAACGAGAAGCGTGACTTCGCGTCGATCGACTCTGCACCCGAAGAGCGTCAGCGCGGTATTACCATCAACATCTCCCACGTGGAGTACCAGACCGAGAAGCGTCACTACGCACACGTTGACGCCCCCGGCCACGCTGACTACATCAAGAACATGATTACCGGTGCTGCCCAGATGGACGGCGCAATCCTCGTGGTTGCCGCTACCGACGGCCCGATGGCTCAGACCCGCGAGCACGTTCTGCTCGCCCGCCAGGTTGGTGTTCCCTACCTGCTGGTCGCGCTGAACAAGGCTGACATGGTTGAGGACGAGGAACTCCTCGACCTCGTTGAAATGGAAGTTCGTGAGCTCCTGAGCTCGCAGGGCTTCGACGGCGACAACGCTCCCGTCGTTCGCGTTTCCGGCCTGAAGGCCCTGGAAGGCGACCCCGAGTGGGTCAAGTCCGTTGAGGACCTGATGGCTGCTGTCGACGAGTCCGTTCCGGACCCCGTACGTGACCGCGACAAGCCGTTCCTGATGCCGATCGAAGACGTCTTCACCATCACCGGCCGTGGCACCGTTGTTACGGGCCGCGCCGAACGTGGTACCCTCGCCATCAACTCCGAGGTCGAGATCGTCGGTATCCGCCCGGTCCAGAAGACCACGGTTACCGGTATCGAGATGTTCCACAAGCAGCTCGACGAAGCATGGGCCGGCGAGAACTGTGGCCTCCTGCTCCGCGGTCTGAAGCGCGACGATGTCGAGCGTGGCCAGGTTGTCGTCAAGCCGGGTTCCATCACCCCGCACACCGACTTCGAGGCCAACGTCTACATCCTCTCCAAGGACGAAGGCGGACGTCACAACCCGTTCTACTCGAACTACCGCCCGCAGTTCTACTTCCGTACCACGGACGTGACCGGCGTTATCACCCTGCCCGAGGGCACGGAAATGGTTATGCCTGGTGACAACACCGAGATGACCGTTGCGCTGATCCAGCCCATCGCTATGGAAGAGGGCCTCGGCTTCGCAATCCGCGAAGGCGGCCGCACCGTTGGTTCGGGACGTGTTACCAAGATCATCAAGTAGTATTTGCTGATCACGGACTTGCCAGGCCCAGGCCGCAGGCAGTCCACAGAAAACCCCGCTGCAATGTGCAGCGGGGTTTTCTTTTGCTAACTTTATTCCAGTCAATGGATTTATTGCGGCTGGTGCCGCTGTGCCGTGGGAGGCGAAGGCGTGACCGACGAAGCGTACGAGGCGGGGTACCGGGCGGGCCACCTCCAGGGCTGGCTGGATGCGATGGCGAGGATGGACCGGCTCCAGGGTGGGATACCTGCTCCCGGGGAGCCGTATCCCACAGCAGCCCAACCTCCAGCCGCAACCATGCAGGCCCCGCCGTGGCTGCGCCCTCCTGCGCAGCCGCGTCCTGCTGTGCAGCCTCGGGAGGCGCGTGCTCACCGTATGCAGCCTCAGCCGGCCCCGGGACGTGCACCGGGGGTTGGCGCGGTCCGGCCTGCAGCGTCCACGGCAGGACGGGTTTTGTCTCCAGCAGAGCAGCAGGAGCGCCGGGAGCGCCGGGACAGGCAAAACATCAACCTGACTCTGTACGTGGCAAGCCTGCTTCTGGTCGCGGCGGCGGCGCTGTTCATAGGAACAGGGCTCCCGCCGGCGCTGCGGTTCGCTGGTGTCACCGGCATGTCCGGAATGTTCTATGGCGTTGGCCTGGTGCTCCATGCCCGGGTGGCCCGCCTTCGGCCTGCCGCTGTTGCCTTCGCCGGCACCGGGCTTGCGCTCGTACCCGTCGCGGGGCTGGCGCTGTACACCTTTGCCTGGCACGACGGCCGTGGCGCCTGGCTTGCGACGTCTCTCTTCGGAACGGCCGCCTATATCGTCGCGGCGCTGCGCCTGGAGAGCCGGGTCCTGGTCTACCTGTCTTTGACGCTTGTTCTCTCCTCGGCGTGGTCGGGGGTGGCGGTGCTCGGTGCGGCGCTGGTTTGGTACTTCGTCGCCGTCATTGCCGCGGCGGTGGTGCTCACGGCGTTTTCCCTGGCCCGGCCCCGGTGGCTGCCGCCGGTCTATGTCCAGCCACTCGCCACTCTCCACCCTTACCTCGTTCCAGCAGTGGCCGTAGTGGCGACGCTCTTCCCGACGCCCTTGGGCAGGGCGGAGTACGCGCTCGTCCTTGGACTGTGTGGCGGCTATTTCGCATTGTTGTCCGTGGGCTCGACCGGCGTGGCACGCGTCCGCTGCTTTTATGGAGCGCGGGCTGCGCTTACCGTGTCGGGGGCTGCCGGTGCGTGGGCGGTGACTGGCCGGGGGAGCGACGCGCTGCTGGCTGCGGCAGGTTTGCTTGCCGTTCAATCATGCGCCGTGGCTTTCAGCGCCGGCCGCCTGGATGTTTGGTTTGCGCGCAGGTCGGACCAGCCGGCTGCCGCGTCCCGGCGCTCAGGGAGATGGTGGCGGGCCGATGCTCTCTTGACATACGCGGGCCAGCTGGTGGCCACCGCTTCGTACGCCGTGAACGTGATGTTCGCCGGGAACGTGATGTTCGCCGGCGTGTTCCCGTTCGATCTTCAGGACGGGCGGTTGCCCCTGCCCGCCGTGTTCTTCCTGGCGCTTGGCACCGCGGCCCTGATCGCCGCCAGGCTGCGGGGAGCGGCTGAAGCGGCTCCCGCCGCAGCCCTGGCCCTGGCCGCGGTCTTCAGTTACCAGGTGGGGGAGGGAGCCGTCGCCGTGATGCTCGCGGCCGGGGCTGTGTACTGGCTGGTCCGCGGCGGCCTGGCTGATGGGCCGCGCCGGCGGCTCATGGTGTTCAATGCCAGGGCGGCAGCCACCCTGGTTGTTCCGGCGGTGGCCGCCGCAGTGACGGACGGGCCGGCCCAGGACAGTGCCGTATGGTTCAGCCTGGCCACTGCGGCGGCCGCCCAGCAGCTGCTGTCCGCAGCGCTGGAAAAGTCCGGACGGCACACTCTCGCCCCGCAATCGACGCTGGCAGGTTACCTTGTCCTCGGCACGTCCAGCCTTTACAGCCTTGGTGCTGTCCATGCGGACCGCTCTCTGGACGCGGCGCAAGGCGCCGGCCCTGTCTGGACGGCAACCCTGATCCAGCTGTTGGCAGTGCTGGCAACAGGTCTGCTGTTGCTGCCGCGCGGCGGCGGCACATGGCGCCCCACCGTGGGGGAAGTCCTGCCGCCGTTCGTGGCAGCACTGCAGGTTGCCTTCGCCTTCCAGTTCCTGGGCCTGGGGCAGGGCAACCTCGCCTTGCTGATGTTGATGGCGTACTTGGCTGTCGCGGGGCTCCGGCTGCAGGCCCTGCAGCACCGCTGGAGCTATTGGTGGTTGTGCCGCTCTGCCGGCACCATCCTGGTGCTGACTGCCTATGACCAGTTGGAGGCGGCGTCCGGCCGGCCCGTTGTTGCCGGTGAGGCTCTGGACCCTGCGGTGCTGCTGACGGCCGTTCTGGCCAGCCAGCTGGTCCTCCCGCTGCGCGCCGTCGTCCGCGGCCATACGCCCCGCGGCGTCCGGGAAGACGCCGGATTGGTCGTCCTCCTACAGCTGGCATCCTGTGCCGCTGCAGGACTGTCCGGTGGTCACCTGTCCGGCAGCCACGCGAACGCCGCCACGTGGCAATACCCTTTCATCATTGCCCTGGTCGCTGCCTGCGCCGCCGCGGCCGGGTACGTGCTGCGCCGCATGCCGGGTGCAGCGTACTTTGCGCCGGCGTCGTTCCTTGTCCTGACTGGCCTCTCCGCAAACGATGCGCTGCCGCTGGAAGTCTTGCTGGGCATCTACTCCCTGTTTGCCGCCACCATGGTTGTGGCGTCACCCGGGCGTGCAGCCAAGGGCTGGTACTTTGTAGCCGCCCGGGTCCTCACTGCAGCCTTGGCTGTTGTTTTCAGTTATGACGTGACGGCCTCTCCCACGGCCGTGTCTGTCACCTTCGCCCTGGTTCTTGCCTGCCAGCATGTTGTCCGGTGGGCGATGCGGTCGCGGTTGGCCGACGTGCCGTTCCAGCAGGATGCTGTCTGGATCACGTTGGCCGGCCAGGCTCTGCTTCCCCTGGCGTATGCCGCCCACCACGCGGCAGGCCGCCACGCCGGGGGTATCGACGGCGGCCGCTGGGTGCTCTATGTGGAATTCGCCCTGCTGCTGGCATCGGCCGTCGGCGCCCGCAGTCTCTTTGCGGCACGGGGTGCGCTCTACTTTGGCGTCTTCGCGGTGCTGGGCGGCGTGCTCGCGTTGAGTCCCCTGGTACCGTTCGGCGACGCGCCTGTCCTCTCGCACACCGGTACGGCGGCGGCGTTGCTTTCGCTGGGCATGGCGGCAATGGGAGCAGGCGTGCTGCAGCAGCAGGGTGCCAAGGGCGGGGACGGCGAGGACGCCGGCGCGGAACACTGGATGTGGCTGGTTTCCGCGTCCGCCTTCATGGCTGCCGCGCTGGTGATCTCGCCGCTTGCCGCGCAATGGGTCCCCGGGGCAGCCGTCCTGGGGCTGGCGGCAGTCTGCTTCACCGCCTCCCATGTTGAACGGTGGCCGGTGCTCTACGTTCCGGCAGTAATGGCTGTCCTGGCGGGGGCCCTGATGGCTGCCTCGGCTACGTTCGGCGACTACCAGGGTGCCTGGCGGCACTATCTCCCCTGGCTCGCCGGCCCAGGTACTGCGGCTGCGGTGATGTACAGCGCCAGGCTTCTCCTGGCGGAAAAGCTGGAAACCCTGGACCTGCGCGACGGATCTTTGCGGGCCCGGTCGCTGGGGGCGGCCGCCTTCGTGGGCCTCGGTGCGGCGGCCTTCGCCGGCCTGCCGGGGGATGCCACGGCGTGGACGGCGGCTGCCTTCCTCTCCCTCGTCGTCGGGGTTGCCGTCCGGGAAGCGCCGCCAAGAGCGCGCCGGGCCACGGCGGAGGCGGGCGCCGTCGTTCTCGCAGCGTTCATCCAGCGCGCGGCAATCTTCCAGCTTGATGCAGCGGCCGGAGAGCCGGCGTGGTTCGGTGCATACCTTCCGGAGGGCTTCTGGGTGGCCCAGTGGTACGTCGTGCTTGGTGCTGTCCTTGCCTGTCTCCGCTACGTGACCGGCCACGCGGCGGTGGGCCGGGTACTGGCAGCAGGGTCCGCCGGACTGCTCACGCTCACGGGGCTGGGTACTCTGTTCGGGGGCAGCGGAGCCCAGCAGCTGTGGGTCCTGGGAAGCCTGGCGGTATTGCTCGCCGGGGGCCTGGCTCTCGGGGACCGGGTCTTCGTCCGCTGGGGTGCCGCGGGCGTGACCGCCTGCGTTCTGTGGGCCTTGCGGCAGTACACCTTCGCACTGCTGGCGCTCATCGCCGTCGGCCTCATTGCCTTCGCCGTCTGGCGGCTAAACCGCAGCCCGGGCAGCTCCGGCCGGCAGGACAGCCGGGGCCGTCCCGGAACCCTCCCCTGATACTGTTGCAGCACTGAGAGGAGCTCATCATGGGATGGCTGATTTTCCTGATTATTGCGGTTGCCGTGGTGGCCGGTGTCTTCTGGGCAAGGAGATATTTCCGCCACGAGATTGACCGGGCAAAGCGGATCAACAGGGCCAACAAGAACCTGTAGCGCACCGGCCGCCCGCACATTTGCCGGCGGACCTGCAACAGACTTTTCGGTATACCTAAATTAACGGTATCCTCGTCATATCACCGCCCCCCGACGACGAGGACCACTCATGGCTGTTTCGACGATGCCGGCCCGCCCGGCCACCTCCAAGGCATGGTCCCGGCTCCTGTTGCTCGGGCCGGCCTTTGTGGCGGCCATTGCCTATGTGGACCCGGGCAACGTTGCCGCCAACCTGACGGCCGGAGCCAGCTTCGGCTATCTGCTCGTCTGGGTCCTGGTTGCTGCCAACGCCATGGCTGTGCTGGTGCAGTACCAGTCGGCGAAGCTGGGGCTTGCCACCGGTATGAGCCTCCCGGAGATCCTCGGCAAACGCCTGGGCTCCCGCGGCCGCCGCGCTTACTGGGCGCAGGCCGAACTCGTGGCCGGGGCCACGGACATGGCCGAGGTCATCGGCGGAGCCGTAGCGCTCAACCTCCTGTTCGGGCTGCCATTGCTGACCGGCGGCGTCATCATTGGCGTGGCATCAATGCTGTTGCTAACCCTGCAGTCCCACCGCAGCCAGAAGTCGTTCGAACTGGCCATCCTGACCCTGCTGGGGGTCATCGCGGTCGGGTTCGTCTCCGGATTGTTCGTCAGCCCCCCTGACGGCGGCAGCGCCCTGGCAGGCCTCGTGCCGCGGTTCGAGGGAACGGACACCGTCCTGCTGGCCGCCAGCATGCTCGGCGCCACCGTCATGCCGCACGCGATCTACCTGCATTCAGCCCTGGCCCGTGACCGGCACGGCTTTGCGGAGGACCCCGCCGTCAGGACACGCCTGATCCGGGCCACCCGCTTTGATGTCGCCGGAGCCCTGCTGCTCGCTGGCGTCGTCAATATCGCCATGCTGCTGCTGGCCGCCTCAAGCCTCCGCGGCGTCGAAGGCACCGACACCATCGCCGGGGCACACGCAGCCGTCACGTCGGCACTCGGTCCCGTCATCGGCGTCGTATTTGCCATTGGCCTGCTGGCCTCCGGGCTGGCCTCAACCTCTGTGGGATGCTACGCCGGCGCCACCATCATGGGTGGACTCCTGAAGCTGCGGGTGCCGCTGCTGACCCGCCGTCTCGTCACCCTGATCCCGGCGCTGCTGGTGCTCGGGGCCGGCGTCGAACCTACCCTGGCGCTGGTCCTCAGCCAGGTCCTCCTCAGCTTCGGCATCCCGTTCGCGCTGGTGCCCCTCATCCGGCTGACCGGTGACCGCAAGATCATGGGAATCCACGTGGACTCCAGGCCCCTGCGCGTTGCAGGATGGACCAGCGCCACGCTGATCGTCGGCCTGAACTGCGTCCTGATCTTCCTTACCGTGCTCGGGCATTCCTGACCCGCGGCCCTGACCCGCGGACGCAGGGCTACTCCGCGGCCGGGCTCCTGAAGCGGGCTCGGGCATTCCTGGCGCGGGACAGCGCCTGGTACCAGTAGAACGACCGCTTGGGCGTCCGGTCCAGGGTCTCAAAGTTCACGTGCACCAGGCCGAACCGCTGGGAATAGCCGGCAGCCCACTCGAAGTTGTCCATCAGGGTCCACACGTAGTAGCCCCGCAGGTCCACGCCCTCGGCCGCCCCGCCGGGTGCGGTGGAGTCCAGCGCAGCGCGAAGGTGCGAGGCCAGGTAGCCCACCCTGTCGTCATCCTCCAGCGTGCCGGAAACCCGGTCGGGCTCCGGGAAACTCGCCCCGCCTTCGGTGATGTACACGGGGGGAAGGGCGCTGCCGTACCGGTCCCGCATTTCGGCCAACAGCGTCCCAAGGTACTCCGGCGCCACCGGCCAGCCGAACCCGGTGCTGCCGTATTCGGGGTACCCCACTTCGTGGAAGGGCAGCCGGGCCAGCTCCTGGTGCGTATCCGCAGGTATCGGGGTGATGCCCGGACCCAGCGCGACCTTGACCGGAAAGTAGTAGTTCAGCCCGTAGAAGTCCAGCGGCTGGTGAATGGTGCGCAGGTCGGCGTCGGAGATCCTGCCCATGGACCGCAGCCATGGGCGTGCATACAGCGGCAGGGAGGGGTAGCGTCCCAGCAGCACCGGGTCGGCGTAGAGCCTGTTCATCAGCAGGTCGTATAGATGGGCGACCAGCCTGTCGCCGGGTTTCCGGGTGGCGGGCCGGATGGGGGCGTGCAGGTTGGTGATGCCGACGCCCCCGGTAACCCCGGCGGCGCGCAGCGCCTGGACACCGAGTCCGTGGGCAAGAAGCTGGTGGTGGATCGCCGGGAGGGCGTCGAACATGAGTTTCCGGCCCGGGGCGTGGACCCCCAGGGCATAGCCGTTCAGGGTGACGGAGACCGGCTCATTCAAGGTCACCCACTGCGCCACCCGGTCGCCGAAACGCCCGGCTGCCGCACGCGCGTAGTCGCCGAACCGCTCGGCCGTTTCCCGGTGCAGCCAGCCGCCCCGGTGCTCCAGCGGCAGCGGAGTGTCCCAGTGGTAGAGGGTGGCCATGGGGGAGATGCCCGCCTCGAGCAGCTGGTCTATCAGCCGGTCGTAGAAATCCAGGCCCTCGTTGTTGAGGCTGCCCTGGCCGTCAGGCTGGATCCGTGGCCACGACAGGGAGAACCGGTAGGAGTCAACGCCGAGCTCCTTGAGCAGGGCCACGTCCTCCGGCAACCGGTTATAGTGGTCGCAGGCGACGGCGGGGGAGTGGCCGCCAACAATCGCCCCCGGCTTTTCGGCGAAGGCGTCCCAACCTGACGGCCCGCGCCCGCCGGCTTTGACGGCCCCTTCTATCTGGAACGCCGCTGCCGCGACGCCCAGCGTGAACGACGGCGGCACGCGCCCGGCCAGTTCCGTCACCGATTCGGTGCTTTCCAGGGTCATCCCCCTATCATCCGGCGGGTTTGGGGCCGCGGCAATGGCCCCTGTGGAGCCGCTGCGGGCCCCGACCAGCGCCAATTCGCATCTGCCGGGGATTTCCGGCATACTAGATGAGTTGTTCAAGCGCTTCTTCGCGTCCCGATCCGGATAATGCCGGATGCAGGGTCCAAGTTGAAGACCAAACATAACCCACCCCAATGGATTTGCGGATTTGTATGCGTGTTGAACGCGACACGCCCGACCGCGGGGGTCGGTTGCGCCGGCAGGTTGAGGAACCCGGATTCATCCGGATTCAGCTTGTGCGGCGGATGGTGGTTACGACCTCAAATGCTTCGGCAGCCATACAACGAGAAAGTGAACAGGGCAGCCCTAAACCGGGGAAGCACAGACTGAAAGAGAGTCAGGCGACATGGCGGGACAAAAAATCCGCATCCGGCTGAAGTCATACGACCACGAGGTCATTGACGTTTCAGCACGGAAGATCGTTGAGACGGTCACGCGCGCAGGCGCAACGGTAGTGGGCCCCGTGCCGCTGCCGACGGAGAAGAACGTGTACTGCGTTATCCGCTCTCCGCACAAGTACAAGGACAGCCGCGAGCACTTCGAAATGCGCACGCACAAGCGTCTTATCGACATCATCGATCCCACGCCGAAGGCTGTGGACTCGCTCATGCGTCTCGACCTGCCGGCTGACGTGAACATCGAAATCAAGCTGTAGGGAGGTGCTGAGAAACTATGACCGCAACCCGTAACGTAAAGGGCCTGCTGGGCACGAAGCTCGGCATGACCCAGGTCTGGGACGAGAACAACAAGCTCATCCCCGTCACTGTGGTCCAGGCAGACTCGAACGTCATCACCCAGCTGCGCAACGCTGAGACCGATGGCTACGTCGCCGTTCAGATCGGCTACGGCCAGATCGATCCCCGCAAGGTCACCAAGCCGCTGGCTGGTCACTTTGAAAAGGCAGGCGTCACGCCTCGCCGCCACGTCGTCGAACTCCGTACCGCAGATGCTGCCGAGTACGAGCTGGGCCAGGAACTCTCCGTGGAGCTGTTCGAAGCCGGCCAGAAGATCGACGTCATCGGCACCACCAAGGGTAAGGGCTTCGCCGGTGTTATGAAGCGTCACGGCTTCTCCGGTGTCGGCGCTTCCCACGGTGCCCACAAGAACCACCGTAAGCCCGGTTCAATCGGTGGCGCATCCACCCCGAGCCGCGTCTTCAAGGGCATGAGAATGGCCGGCCGCATGGGCGCCGTTCGTCACACCACGCTGAACCTCACCGTTCACGCGGTTGACGTCGAGAAGTCGCTGCTCCTGATCAAGGGTGCCGTTCCCGGTGCCCGCGGCCAGGTCGTCTTCGTACGTACCGCCGTGAAGGGAGCCTAGTTCAATGGCTAACACTGTCCAGGTTGACCTGCCTGCAGAGATCTTCGACGTCCAGACCAACGTGCCGCTGCTGCACCAGGTTGTCGTTGCCCAGCTCGCTGCTGCACGCCAGGGTACCCACAAGACCAAGACCCGCGCTGAAGTTTCCGGTGCAGGACGCAAGCCGTTCAAGCAGAAGGGCACCGGCCGCGCCCGCCAGGGTTCGATCCGCGCTCCGCACATGACCGGCGGTGGCATCGTCCACGGTCCCACCCCGCGTGACTACAGCCAGCGCACCCCCAAGAAGATGATTGCTGCTGCACTGCGCGGCGCACTGTCCGACCGGGCACGCAACGGCCGCATCCACGTTGTCTCCGAGCTGGTGGCAGGCGAGAAGCCGTCGGCCAAGACTGCTCTGGCAACGCTCAAGGGTGTTTCCGAGCGCAAGAACCTGCTGGTCGTCATCGAGCGCGACAACGACGTGGCTGCACTGTCCGTGCGCAACCTCGCCGGCGTTCACGTTCTGTACGCAGACCAGCTGAACACCTACGACGTTCTCGTCTCTGATGACGTTGTCTTCACCAAGGCTGCCTACGACGCATTCGTAGCCGCTAAGGCAGCTAAGAACGAGGAGGATGCCAAGTGAGCGCAGCCACCATCAAGGATCCCCGCGACGTCGTGCTTGCACCCGTCGTGTCGGAAAAGAGCTACGGCCTGATCGACGAGGGCAAGTACACCTTCCTGGTGGACCCCCGTTCGAACAAGACCGAGATCAAGCTGGCCGTGGAGAAGATCTTCTCCGTCAAGGTCGAATCGATCAACACCATCAACCGTGCCGGTAAGCGCAAGCGCACCAAATTCGGATGGGGTACCCGCAAGAACACCAAGCGTGCGATTGTCACCCTCAAAGAAGGCACCATCGACATCTTCGGCGGTCCGCTCGCGTAGCGGAGACCACTTTAACGAGGAAATAAATTATGGGAATCCGTAAATACAAGCCGACTACCCCGGGCCGCCGCGGCTCGAGCGTAGCGGACTTTATCGAAATCACGCGGTCGACGCCGGAAAAGTCGTTGGTACGTCCGCTGCCCAAGAAGGGCGGCCGTAACAACACCGGTAAGATCACCACCCGCCACAAGGGTGGTGGGCACAAGCGCCAGTACCGTCTGATCGACTTCCGTCGCCACGACAAGGACGGCGTCAACGCCCGCGTTGCCGAAATCGAGTACGATCCGAACCGCACGGCTCGCATCGCCCTCCTGCACTACGTTGATGGCACCAAGCGTTACATCATTGCCCCCAACAAGCTCTCCCAGGGTGACGTTGTCGAGGCAGGTGCCGGTGCTGACATCAAGCCCGGTAACAACCTGCCCCTGCTCAACATCCCGGTGGGTACCGTTGTCCACGCAGTGGAACTGCGTCCGGGCGGCGGCGCCAAGATGGGCCGCTCCGCCGGTGCATCCATCCAGCTTGTTGCCAAGGAAGGCCGCTTCGCCCAGCTGCGCCTGCCCTCCGGTGAAATCCGCAACGTTGACGTGCGCTGCCGCGCAACCGTCGGCGAGGTGGGCAACGCCGAGCAGTCGAACATCAACTGGGGCAAGGCCGGCCGTATGCGGTGGAAGGGCGTCCGCCCGACCGTCCGTGGTGTCGCCATGAACCCGGTTGACCACCCGCACGGTGGTGGTGAGGGTAAGACCTCCGGTGGTCGTAACCCCGTGAACCCCAACGGTAAGCGCGAAGGCCGCACCCGCCGCCCCAACAAAGAGAGCGACAAGCTTATTGTTCGTCGCCGTCGTACTGGCAAGAACAAGCGATAGGAGCCTGGACACATGCCACGCAGCCTGAAAAAAGGTCCTTTCGTTGACCAGCACCTCTTTGTGAAGGTCGCCAGGGAAAACGAAAAGGGCACCAAGAACGTCATCAAGACCTGGTCCCGCCGTTCGATGATCATCCCCGACATGCTCGGACACACGATCGCCGTACACGACGGACGCAAGCACATCCCGGTGTTTGTCACTGAGTCGATGGTCGGGCACAAGCTCGGCGAATTCGCTCCCACGCGGACATTCCGCGGCCATGTCAAGGACGACCGTAAGGGCAAGCGCCGCTAGGCGCCTGCGTTTACGTCAAAGACGAGAGAAGGAAAGCAATGGAAGCCAAGGCAATTGCGCGCCACATCCGCGTAACGCCTATGAAGGCCCGGCGCGTCGTCAACCTTGTTCGTGGATTGCAAGCGAATGAGGCTCTGGCAATTCTGAAGTTTGCCCCGCAGGCAGCTTCGGAGCCGGTATTCAAGGTAGTTCAGTCGGCAATCTCCAACGCCCGGGTCCTCGCGGACCGCGACGGCGTGGCGTTTGACGAAGGTGACCTCATCATCAGCGAAGCGTTTGTTGATGAAGGCCCGACCATGAAGCGGTTCCAGCCGCGTGCCCAGGGTCGTGCATTTCAGATCAAGAAGCGCACCAGCCACATCACCGTGGTAGTCGCTACCCCGGAGAAAGAGGAGGCTCGCTAAGTGGGACAGAAAGTAAACCCGCACGGGTTCCGACTCGGCATCACCACCGATCACGTATCGCACTGGTTCGCTGACAGCACCAAGGCCGGCCAGCGGTACAAGGACTTCGTCCGCGAAGACATCCGCATCCGCCAGCTCATGTCCACGGGCATGGAGCGCGCCGGCATCGCCAAGGTCGAGATCGAGCGCACCCGCGACCGCGTCCGCGTGGACATCCACACGGCCCGTCCCGGCATCGTCATCGGCCGCCGTGGAGCTGAAGCAGACCGCATCCGCGGCGAGCTCGAAAAGCTCACGGGCAAGCAGGTCCAGCTGAACATCCTCGAGGTCAAGAACCCCGAGATGGAAGCCCAGCTCGTGGCCCAGGGCGTTGCAGAGCAGCTGACTTCCCGTGTGGCGTTCCGCCGTGCGATGAAGAAGGCCATGCAGTCCGCACAGCGTGCCGGTGCCAAGGGCATCCGTATCGCCTGCTCGGGCCGCCTCGGTGGCGCTGAAATGTCCCGCTCGGAGTTCTACCGCGAAGGCCGTGTGCCCCTGCACACCCTGCGTGCGAACATCGACTACGGCTTCTACGAAGCCAAGACCACCTTCGGCCGCATCGGTGTGAAGGTCTGGATCTACAAGGGTGACGTCACCGCCAAGGAGCTGGCCGCACAGGCTGCTTCCGCACCGTCCCGCGGTGGCCGTGGTGAGCGTCCGGGCCGCCCGGGTGGCGCTGACCGTGGTGACCGCCGCCGTCGCAACGACCGCCCGGCCGCTGACGCAGCTCCTGCTGCCGAAGCACCGGCAGTTGAAGCAGCACCTGCTGCTGCAGAAGGAGGACAGGCTTAAATGCTTATCCCACGTCGAGTAAAGCACCGTAAGCAGCACCACCCGGGTCGTTCCGGCGCTGCTACGGGCGGCACCCAGGTCTCCTTCGGTGAGTACGGCATCCAGGCCCTGAGCCCGGCATACGTCACCAACCGTCAGATCGAGTCCGCTCGTATCGCGATGACCCGCCACATCAAGCGTGGCGGTAAGGTCTGGATCAACATCTACCCGGACCGTCCGCTGACCAAGAAGCCGGCCGAAACCCGCATGGGTTCCGGTAAGGGTTCACCGGAATGGTGGGTCGCCAACGTCAAGCCGGGACGGGTTCTCTTCGAACTCTCCGGTGTCAATGAAGAGGTAGCTCGCGAGGCCCTGCGCCTGGCAATCCACAAGCTGCCGTTGAAGGCACGCATTGTGCGTCGCGAGGGTGGTGAATAGAAATGGCAGTAGGATCCAAGGATCTGGCTCCCGCACAGCTGGACGGTTTCGACAACGAGCGTCTCGTTGAAGAACTCCGCAAGGCCAAGGAAGAGCTGTTCAACCTGCGTTTCCAGTCCGCCACCGGCCAGTTGGAGAACCACGGTCGCCTGCGCGCGGTAAAGAAGGACATCGCCCGCATCTACACCGTTCTCCGCGAACGCGAGCTGGGCATTCGTGCCGAGGTTGCCGCACCGGTTGTGGAAGCCAAGGAAGAGAAGAAGTCCAAGAAGGCTTCAACCAAGAAGGCCGACAAGGCTGAAAAGGCTGAGACCGAGGAGGACGCCAAGTGAGTGAAAAGGACCAGAACGTGACCGAATCTGCTACCGAAGCCAAGGCTGGGCAGCGCGGTTACCGCAAGACCCGTCGCGGCTACGTGGTCTCCGACAAGATGGAAAAGACCATCGTTGTCGAGGTTGAAGACCGCGTGAAGCACGCACTGTACGGCAAGGTCATCCGCCGCACCTCCAAGGTCAAGGCACACGACGAAGAGAACACCGCCGGCATCGGCGACCTCGTTGTCATCGCCGAGACCCGTCCGCTGTCCGCCACCAAGAACTGGCGGCTCGTGGAAATCCTCGAGAAGGCCAAGTAGCACCTGCTGCTTCGCTTGTGGCCCCTGCTCCCTTCCGGGAGCGGGGGCTTCCTCGTTTAACACGCCCCGTCACCCTGGGCAGGCTTTCCCCGGGTTCGACGACGGCATTCCGCGGTTTCGCGGGGGAGCGGCACCTTTGGTGGGCCGAAAGGCTGCCCCGCGTGGCGCCGTCGTCCGCCCCGCCCTGACGCCCGCTCATGTTTGACGGCTTTTCCCGGGACGCCCGCTCACTGTCTTCAAAGGAGTGAGCGGGGGTTTCGCTGGGACGTGCCAAAGGTGAGCGGGCGTTCGACGGCGGGCCCAGGCCTGCCGGGGGAGCGGCACCCGGGGTGGGGCGAAAGGCTGCCGCGCTTGACGCCGTCGTACGCCTTGCGGAGCGGGGGAGGGCGGTGATATGGGGGCCAGCGGAAGACGTGCTAGGATATTGAGTTTGTATGGCGCCTTTTGCGCGCCGTCATCAACCTCGTAAACAAGCGTGCCACAGCATAGTGCTTCCTTGCGCCTGGGATCCGTCCCGGACCGGATGGGGGCAACTGCTTCTGGCACGGGCGTTTAGGCCTGGTCTGGCAAAATCCAGGCAGGTCAAGAGACACCCCGATCAACCGTTCCGCAAGGCTCATTCCGTAGCAAGACCACGGCCTGAGAACCGGCGCGACGCAAGGAGTAAATAGTGATTCAGCAGGAGTCGCGACTGAAGGTCGCCGACAACACGGGTGCTAAGGAAATCCTTACCATTCGCGTTCTCGGTGGATCCGGCCGTCGCTACGCAGGCATCGGTGACGTCATTGTCGCCACCGTCAAGGATGCAATCCCGGGCGGCAACGTAAAGAAGGGCGATGTCGTCAAGGCTGTCATCGTCCGTACCAAGAAGGAACGCCGCCGTGCGGATGGTTCCTACATCAAGTTTGACGAGAACGCAGCTGTGATCCTGAAGAACGACGGTGACCCCCGCGGTACCCGTATCTTCGGACCGGTTGGTCGTGAACTGCGTGACAAGAAGTTCATGAAGATCGTTTCTCTGGCTCCGGAGGTGCTCTAGTCCATGGCTAAGATCAAGAAGGGTGACCTGGTTCAGGTCATCACTGGCGCCAAGGCTGAGCGCGGCGGCGACCGCGGCAAGCAGGGCAAGGTTCTGCGCGTGTTCCCCGACACCAACCGCGTGCTGGTTGAAGGCATCAACCGCGTCACCAAGCACACCCGGGTTGGACAGTCGCAGCGCGGCACCAAGACCGGTGGCATCGAGGTCGTAGAGGCCCCGATCCACGTTTCCAATGTGGCCCTGGTTGACCCGTCGACCAAGAAGCCGACCCGTGTGGGCTTCCGCCTCGACACTGTGGAGAAGAACGGCGTCAAGAAGACCGTCCGTATCCGCGTGTCCAAGAGCACCGGGAAGGACATCTAATGACTGAGACCATTGAGACCCCGGCAACGAAGATCGTTCCTCGTCTGAAGACCAAGTACGCCGAGTCCATCAAGGCTGCGCTGCAGGATGAATTCAAGTACGAGAACGTGAACCAGGTACCCCGCCTGGTGAAGGTTGTTGTGAACATGGGTGTTGGAGACGCCGCCAAGGACTCCAAGCTGATCGACGGCGCTGTCCGCGACCTCACCCAGATCACCGGCCAGAAGCCGCAGGTTACCAAGGCCCGCAAGTCGATCGCACAGTTCAAGCTGCGCGAAGGCATGCCCATCGGTGCGCACGCAACCCTGCGTGGCGACCGCATGTGGGAATTCGTCGACCGCCTGGTCACCCTGGCACTGCCCCGTATCCGCGACTTCCGCGGCCTGAGCGGCAAGCAGTTCGATGGCAACGGCAACTACACCTTCGGTCTGACCGAACAGGTTATGTTCCACGAAATCGACCAGGACAAGATCGACCGCGTCCGCGGTATGGACATCACGGTCGTGACCACCGCCAAGACCGACGACGAAGGCCGCGCGCTGCTCAAGGCGCTTGGTTTCCCGTTCAAGACCGAAGCTTAATTACTACGTAAAAGGTCCGGCCGCTTCGCTCCCCGTGGGCAACGGCGGAAACCGTTACGAGGAAGGGCAAGAGCCCACCATGACAATGACAGATCCTGTCGCAGACATGCTTACGCGCCTGCGTAACGCAAACTCGGCATACCACGACTCCGTGACTATGCCTTACAGCAAGCTCAAGGCACGCGTTGCCGACATCCTCAAGGCCGAAGGTTTCATCGCCGGCTGGAAGGAAGAAGACGCGGAGGTTGGCAAGAAGCTGACCCTCGAGCTGAAGTTCGGTCCGAACCGCGAGCGTTCCATCGCTGGTGTTCGCCGCATTTCCAAGCCGGGTCTCCGCGTTTACGCGAAGTCCACCAACCTGCCGCACGTGCTCGGTGGCCTGGGTATCGCAATCCTGTCCACCTCTTCCGGCCTCCTGACTGACAAGCAGGCCGGCAAGAAGGGCGTGGGCGGCGAAGTCCTCGCGTACGTCTGGTAACGGGAAAGGAAGAGAATAATGTCACGTATTGGACGTCTCCCCATCACCGTTCCTGCCGGCGTTGAGGTCAAGGTTGACGGCTCTGTCGTCAGCGTCAAGGGTTCCAAGGGAGAGCTGACCCACACTGTGGCCAGCCCGATCGAGGTTGCCCTCGAGGAGAACACCCTGACCGTAACCCGCCCGAACGACGAGCGCGCCTCCCGTTCGCTGCACGGCCTGACCCGCACCCTGATCGCCAACATGATCCAGGGCGTCACCGCAGGCTACGAGAAGAAGCTTGAAATCGTTGGTACCGGTTACCGCGTTCAGGCCAAGGGCTCCGACCTGGAGTTCGCCCTCGGCTACAGCCACCCGGTCAACGTTTCGGCTCCTGCCGGGATCACCTTTGCAGTAGAGGGTCCGACCAAGCTCTCTGTCTCAGGCATCAACAAGCAGCAGGTCGGCGAAGTTGCTGCAAACATTCGCAAGCTGCGCAAGCCTGACCCCTACAAGGGCAAGGGCATCCGTTACGCCGGCGAAGTCATCCGCCGCAAGGTCGGAAAGGCTGGTAAGTAACCATGGCCATCGCCATTAACAAGAAGCGTACGAACAAGAGCAAGGCAGCTGCCCGCAGCCGCCGCCAGCTTCGTATCCGCAAGCGCATTGCCGGTACGGCTGCCCGCCCCCGCTTGGTGGTCAACCGCTCCGCACGCCACGTATTTGTCCAGGTTGTCGACGACAGCATTGGCCAGACCGTAGCAAGCGCGTCCACTCTGGAAGCCGACCTCCGTGCATTCGACGGTGACAAGACCGCCAAGGCCAAGCGCGTTGGCGAGCTCGTCGCCGAACGGGCCAAGGCTGCCGGCATCGAGGCTGTCGTCTTCGACCGTGGTGGCAACAAGTACCACGGCCGCATCGCAGCCGTCGCCGACGGCGCACGCGAAGGTGGGCTGTCACTGTGACCGAAGCAAACAAGGAAAAGGACACTGTGTCTGCAGATCAGAAGGCTCCCGAGGCCGCAGCTGCTGAGACCACTGCCCCCGCTGCCGAGGACCGCCGTGGTGGCGCCCGTCGCGGCGAGCGTGGCGACCGCGGCCAGGGCCGCGGCGACCGCGGTGGCCGTGGCGGCCGCGACGGTGGCCGTGAAGCCGAAAAGAACCAGTTCGTAGAGCGCGTTGTCACCATCAACCGCGTTTCCAAGGTCGTCAAGGGTGGTCGTCGCTTCAGCTTCACCGCACTGGTCGTCGTTGGTGACGGTAACGGCATGGTCGGCGTCGGCTACGGCAAGGCCAAGGAAGTTCCCGCTGCTATCGCCAAGGGCGTTGAAGAGGCCAAGAAGTCCTTCTTCCGCGTTCCCCGCGTTGGCAACACCATCCCGCACCGCGTCCAGGGCGAGGCCGCTGCAGGCGTCGTCATGCTGCGTCCGGCTTCCGCCGGTACCGGTGTTATCGCCGGCGGTCCGGTCCGTGCAGTACTGGAGTGCGTGGGCATCCACGACATCCTCTCCAAGTCGCTGGGTTCCTCCAACGCCATCAACATCGTTCACGCGACCGTTGACGCCCTGAAGCGCCTCGAAGAGCCGGCATCCGTGGCAGCACGCCGCGGCCTGCCGCTGGACGAGGTTGCTCCCCAGGCACTGGTGAAGGCCCTCCTGGCCCCGAAGGCAGGTGTTTAGTCATGGCTAAGAACCTGGTCCCCTCCGACGCTCAGTTGGAGATCACTCAGATCAAGTCCGCCATTGGCGGCAAGCAGAACCAGCGCGACACCCTGCGGTCACTCGGCCTGAAGCGGATCGGACACACCGTTGTCCGCACCGCCGACGCCGTGACCGTTGGAATGCTCAACACGGTTCCGCACCTGGTAAAGGTAGAGGAGGCGAAGTAAATGGCAGAGAACACTGCTGATAAGGCTCAGGCTGCTGAGAAGCAGAACGCCCTGAAGGTTCACCACCTGCGTCCCGCTCCGGGTGCCAAGACCGCCAAGACCCGTGTTGGTCGTGGTGAGGCATCCAAGGGTAAGACCGCCGGTCGCGGTACCAAGGGTACGGCAGCCCGCTACCAGGTCAAGGCTGGCTTTGCCGGCGGCCAGCTGCCGCTGCACATGCGCCTGCCGAAGCTGCGTGGCTTCAAGAACCCGTTCCGGGTTGAGTTCCAGGTGGTAAACCTGGACAAGCTCAACGAGCTGTTCCCGGAAGGTGGCGCAGTCACCGTGGAGAACCTGGTCGAAAAGGGTGCAGTTCGCAAGAACCAGCCCGTCAAGGTGCTGGGCACCGGCGACATCACCGTCAAGGTTGACGTCACCGCCCACGCATTCTCGGCCAGCGCCGCAGAAAAGATCGCCGCAGCAGGCGGAAGCACCACCGCCCTCTAAGGACGGCGCCAGCTGTAAAACTCCCGGTATCCGCGGGCTTCGGCCCCGGATACCGGGAGTTTTTCGCATCCGCCGGGCGATTATTTCCCGCCACCGGGCGCAGGATCCCGCCCGCGGATTGTTCGCATGGCGCATCCAACCGTTAGACTCGGTTGTCGGGATCTATCGAATCCCCTCACCCCAACTCTTTATTGACACCACAGGAGGACGCTTGCTTAGCGCATTTGGCCGGGCCTTTCGCACGCCTGATCTGCGACGCAAGTTGTTGTTCACGCTGGGAATCATCACCATCTTCCGCTTGGGTGCTTTCATTCCCTCGCCAGGTGTGAACTACCAGAATGTCCAGCAATGCTTGCAGAACGGTCAGACCGCCGGCGGGCTCTACCAGCTCGTTAACCTCTTCAGCGGCGGCGCGTTGCTCCAGGTGTCCATCTTCGCCCTGGGCATCATGCCCTACATCACGGCCAGCATCATCGTCCAGCTCCTGCGGGTGGTCATTCCCCGGTTCCAGCAGCTGTACGAAGAGGGCGCGTCGGGACAGTCGAAGCTGACCCAGTACACCCGCTACCTCACCATCGCGCTCGGCCTGCTCAACGCCACCACCCTGGTGTCCCTGGCCCGCTCCGGCCAGCTGCTGCCCGGCTGCCAGCTGCCGGTGATCCCGGATTCCAGCATCATCACCACCATCCTGATCATCATCACCCTCACGGCCGGTACCGGCCTGATCATGTGGATGGGCGAGCTCGTCACCGAGAAGGGCGTGGGCAACGGCATGTCGCTGCTCATCTTCACGTCCATCGCGGCGCAGTTCCCCACGTCGCTGGGTGCGATCTGGACTTCACAGGGGCCGGGAACGTTCTTCCTCGTCCTCGTGGTGGGCCTGCTGACCGTGGCGCTGGTTGTCTTCGTTGAACAGTCGCAGCGCCGCATCCCCGTCCAGTACGCCAAGCGCATGATTGGCCGGCGGACCGTCGGCGGCACCAGCACCTACATTCCCATCAAGGTGAACATGGCCGGCGTCATTCCGGTGATCTTCGCTTCCTCCATGCTCTACATTCCCGGGCTGATCGCGCAGTTCAACCAGCCCAAGAGTGGCGAGCAGCTCCAGCCGTGGGTTGAATGGATCAACAACAACCTGACCCGCGGCGACCACCCGATCTACATGGCGGTTTACTTCGTCCTGATCGTGTTCTTCACCTACTTCTACGTCGCGATTACCTTCAACCCTGAAGAAGTCTCCGACAACATGAAGAAGTATGGCGGCTTCATCCCAGGTATCCGCGCCGGCCGGCCGACCGCGGACTACCTGCAGTACGTGCTCTCCCGGATCACGCTCCCCGGCGCCCTGTACCTGGGCTTCGTGGCGCTGATTCCACTGGTGGCGCTCGTGCTGATCAACGCAAACCAGAACTTCCCGTTCGGTGGCACCTCGATCCTGATCATGGTGGGCGTTGGCCTGGAAACCGTCAAACAAATCGATGCGCAGCTACAACAACGTCACTACGAAGGGCTTTTGCGATGACGAGAATGCTGATTATTGGACCTCCCGGTTCCGGAAAAGGAACGCAGGCGGAGCGGATCTCAGAACGCCTCGGCGTTGTGGCCATCTCCACCGGCGACATCTTCCGGGCCAACGTGAAGGGCGAAACCCCGCTCGGCATTGAGGCCAAGAAGTACATGGACAACGGCGACTTTGTTCCGGACAGCGTGACCAACAAGATGGTCCGCGACCGCCTGAACGAGTCCGACGTCGAAAATGGTTTCCTGCTGGACGGCTACCCGCGCACTACCGCGCAGGTGGACTACCTCGACGAGATCCTCGCCAACGGCGACGAGAAGCTCGACGTCGTCCTGCAGTTGACTGCCGACGATGAGGAACTGGTGCACCGGCTCCTCGGCCGTGCGAAGGAGACCGGCCGGAGCGACGACAACGAAGCCGTCATCCGCCACCGTCTGGACCTCTACCACGAGCAGACCGAAGCCGTGGTGGCAAAGTACGCCGAGCGTGGCATCCTCACCCAGGTCGACGGGATCGGTCCCATCGACGAGGTCACCAACCGCGTGATGCAGGCCATCAAGGCGGCACAGGCAGCCTGACCAAGGCACCCCAATCCAGCGAGGCTCCTCCCGGCACCCGGGAGGAGCCTCAGCTATGTGAAAGGACAACACCATGGCCTTCGGCCAGCCCCGGATCGAATTCAAGAACAATGCCCAGATGCGCACCATGCACGAGGCCGGCCTGGTCCTGAGCCGCGCGCTGGACGCCGCCGTCGCAGCCGCGGTGCCGGGGGTCACCACCAAACACCTGGACGACGTCTTCGCCGCAGTCCTGAACGAGGCCGGGGCCAAGTCCAACTTCCTCGGCTACCACGGTTTCCCGGCCACCATCTGCACCTCCGTCAACGAGGAGGTGGTCCACGGCATCCCCGGCAGCCGCGTGCTGCAGGACGGCGACATCATTTCCATCGACGGCGGGGCCATCGTCAACGGCTGGCACTCCGACTCCGCCCGCACCGTGATCGTGGGAACGGCGGACCCAGAGGACCAGCGGCTCTCCGACGTCACCCAGGCTGCCATGTGGCGCGGGATCGCTGCGCTGGCCAAGGGCAGCCACGTTGGTGACATCGGCGCCGCCATCGACGACTACGTCTCCTCGGTTCCCGGGAAGCCGCTGGGCATCCTGGAGGACTATGTCGGACACGGCATCGGCTCCGAGATGCACATGGCACCGGACGTGCTGAACTACCGCACCAACCACCGGGGACCGAAGATCAAGCCGGGCCTCTGCCTGGCCATCGAGCCCATGCTGGTCCGCGGCGGCATCGACACCGCCGTCCTCGAGGATGACTGGACCGTGGTGACCACGGACGGCAAGCGCTCCTGCCAGTGGGAGCACTCCGTAGCGGTCCACGAGAAAGGCATCTGGGTGCTGTCAGCGCCCGACGGCGGAGCGGAGCACCTTGTGCCGCTCGGCGTCACCCCTGTGCCGATTCCCTAGTCCTTGGTGATTGAGCCTGCCGAAATCCACCTCGGGGTTTCGACAGGCTCAACCACCGGAGGCACTATGCCTTCAGCTTCGGCTTCACGTCCCGGTCGTAGATGCCCTGCAGGGTGCTCTTCAGGTCCGTCATGGTGGACTTGACGTCGCCCTGCTGGGTGAGGATCTTGGCGGCCGCCTTGGCCATTTCCTGGTCGGCCCCGGGAAGGAACACGCGGGCGTTGTCCTGGACCTTGGTGACCGCGAGCTGGTCCATGGCAGTCTTGATCTGGGGCGTCTTGGCCAGCACCGCCGTCATGTCCGCCGACTTGCGGGTGGGCATGTAGCCTGTGGCGGCAGAGAACTCTGCGGTGCTCTCGGGCTGCGTGACGAAGTCCAGGAACATCCCGGCGGCCATCTGCTCCTCCTTGGTGATGCCGCTGGGAATGCCGAGCCCTGCGCCGCCGGTGGGGCAGACGTTGGTGGCCGCCTTCGGGCCGCCCGGCAGGAACCCGACTCCCACATTGAACTTGGCGGACTTCAGGATTCCCAGCAGGGAGCCGGTGGACGAGATGGTGGTAGAGGTCAGGCCGGCCGAGAAGTCGTCCGCTGCTTCCTTGGACGACACGCCGGCCCAGCCATTCTTATAGATGGAGTCCTGCGCCCACTGCAGTGCCGCGACGGATTCGGCGGAGTCGCAGGTGATGTCCCAGTCCTTGGACCAGCCGCCGCCCCAGCCCCACAGCATGTTCTGCAGCGTCCAGCCAGCGTATCCGGCAAGCGCGGGGTAGATGTAGGCGTACTGTGCGCCGGAGGCCGCCTTGAGCTTGGGCGCCCACGCAGCGAATTCGTCCCAGGTCTTGGGAGCGCGGTCCGGCAGCCCTGCCGCGGCGAAGTGGTCCTTGTTGTAGTAGAACAGCGGCGTGGACCGGCCATAGGGCAGCGCCCACTGCTTGCCGTCGTACTTGTAGTCGTTGACCAGTGACTGCTGGAAGTCGTCCATCTTCGTGTCCAGCTGCTTTGTCAGGCCGTCGACGGGAATGATGCTGCCGTTGGTGTAGTAACGGAACCACCACACGTCGGAGAGGACAACAACGCCGGGGAGGCCGGACTTGGCCGCCTGCGCCGTCTGGAACTTCTGGGCGATCTCCTCGTAGTTGGCCCCGGCAGTTACCAGGTTGACGGTGATGCCCGGGTTCTTGGCCTGGAACTTCTCGATCAGGCTCTTCTCCACCTCCTGGGACTGGCCGGGGTGGCTGGACCAGAAGTCGATCTTGGCTGCGGGTTTCACGCCGCTGAAGTCGATGTCTGTCGCCTGGGACGTGGACTGCCCGCCGCCGGTGGTTGACGGGCCGCCGCAGGCGGCGAGGGCTGCTGCGGAGGCGGTGGCCCCTGCCAGGCCCAGGAAGTGCCGCCGGTCCAGATGAAGTGCCATGAGAGTTCCTTTCGGTTGTTGCCTTGGAATGGAAAGTACGACGGCGGCCGGCGGCTTAGCCGGTCACGCTGCCTTGGGTGAGTCCTGCCACGATGTAGCGCTGCAGGGCGGCGAAAATGATGAGGATCGGGACGATGACCAGGACCGCCCCGGCCATGAGGATGCCCCAGCCGGCAGCGTTGCCCTCGTTGTTCTGCAGCAGGGTCAGGCCGACCGGCAGGGTCATGGTCTCGGGCCGGTCGGTGATGATCAACGGCCAGATGTAGTCGTTCCATTCAGTCACGATGGTCACCAGCGCCACGGTGGCGATGGATGGGACGGAGACCGGAACCACAATCTGCCACAGCCGCCGCCAATGCCCGGCCCCATCCACTTCGGCGGACTCCAGGATCGAGGTGGGCAGTGTCCGGAAATGCTGGCGCAGCAGGAACGTGCCGAAGGCGGTGCCCAGGCCGGGAAGGATGATGCCCCACAAGGTGTTCTTTCCGCCGATCCCGGCAATCAGGATGAAGTTCGGCAGGATGGATACCTGCGGCGGAACCATCAGGGCCACCAGGATCAGGAGGAAGATGACGTTCCGGAACGGGAAACGGACGAAGACCAGGGCATACGCGGTGAGGATCGCGAGCAGTACCTTGATGGTGGCCCCTACCAGGGTGACGATGGTGCTGTTCAGGAAGAACTGCCCGAACGGCACCGTTGTCATGGCGGTCCGGTAATTCTCCAGGTTGAGGCCCTCCGGCAGGATTTTCAGGTCCGTGGTGACGATTTCGCCCGCCTGCTTGAAGGAGCTCAGCACCATCCACAGCAGGGGCAGGAACACCACCAGCGTGGCAACGGCCAGGGGCAGGTAGCCGCCCACGACCGTCTGGATGAGGTTGCGGCGCGAGAACGGGCGGTCGCGGTGCAGGCCCGGCTCCGGGGCGTCGAGAACGGGCGCCGCGGGGTCGGGGCTGACCGGGGACAGGCTGGTCATGAGTAGTGCACCTTTCGTTCCACGAACCGCAGCTGCAGCACGGTGATGACCAGGAGGATGGCGAAGAGCACCACGGAGATGGCGGCGGAATAGCCGGCCCGGTTGTAGGCGCCGAAGGCCTGGAGATAGGCCTCGTAGATCAGCGTGCTGGTGCCGGTGCCCAGCGGGGTCATGATCCGGATCAGGTCAAAGGCCTGCAGCGAGCTGAGCATCGTGGTGATCAGGAGGAAGAACGTGGTGGGGGACAGCAGCGGCAGCGAGATGCTGAGGAACCGCCGGAACCCGTTGGCCCCGTCCAGGGCGGCCGCTTCCATGACGTCCTGCGGGAGGGACTGCAGCCCGGCCAGGTACACCACGGCGCAGTAGCCAAGGTTCTTCCAGACGTAGACGATGATCACCATCACCAGCGACAGCTGGGGGTCGTTGATCCACTGCGGGCTTTGCTGCCCGATGCCGCGCAGCAGCCAGGCAAGGACGCCGTACCCGGGGTCGAAGATGAACAGCCACACCAGGCCGACGCCGACTCCGGACAGCACGTAGGGGGCGAACACGGCGGAGCGCGCGAAGGTGGTTCCACGGACCTTTGCGTTGAGGGCGAGCGCGATCAGCAGGCCCAGCAGCATGGACCCGCCCACCGTGACCAGGGTGAACATGGCTGTGGTGCCCAGCACCTTCGGGGCGTCGTTGCTGCTGAAGAAGGTGGCGTAGTTGGCGATGCCCACCACGGTGGCGGTGGGGGAGCCGAGGGTCCAGTCGAGCGTTGAGTAGTAGATGTTGCTGAAGAGCGGGCGGTAGGTGAAGACGGCGATCAGCACCAGGTTGGGCAGTGCCATGGCCAGGAAGACGAAGAAGTCCCGTCGGCTCCGTGCCGTCCACCGCCGCCTTGGAACAGCCGCCGTCCGTCCTGGCGGCCTGTTGGGCCGGGTGGATGGGGGCTGGGCGAGTTGACGGGTCATGCGTGTCTCTCCGGGTTGGGCGGCCTGCTTGTGGCTGGCCGGAGGTCGGATCCAGGGACTACTACACCAGACCGTCAGAGGGCTGAAACCCGCATATCCCCTTGTCAGGAGACTGTTATCCAAGGCTTCGTCGCCCGTTAACGCTGTGTTGCATGCAGTCTTGCATAAAGTTTGCGCAGACGGCAGGGGCACGCGGCGAAGGGGGAGAATAGGGGGATGGGAGCGATCACCGATGTCCCGGGTATCCGGGTGGGCCATGTTCACAGGGACGGCGACGGCTGGCTGACGGGCGTGACGGCGGTCCTTCCGCCGCCGGGGACGGTGGGTTCGGTGGACGTCCAGGGCGGCGGACCGGCAACGCACGAGACGGATGCGCTCGACCCCACGACACTGGTCAGTACCGTGGACGCCGTGGTGCTTACCGGGGGCAGCGCTTACGGGCTCGTTTCCGCGGCGGGGGCACAGCGGTGGTGCGAGGAGCAGGGCCGGGGCTTCGCGGTGCCCGGCGGCGTAGTGCCAATCGTCCCGGCCGCCGCGATCTTCGACCTGGGCAGGGGCGGCGACTTTTCGGCACGCCCGACGCCGGACATGGGCTACGCGGCAATTTCCGCCGCCGCAGCGCAGGGGGAAGGGCACGGCGTCGAACGCGGCAACGTCGGTGCCGGCACCGGGGCGCTCGTCGGCAGGGGGCAATATAAAGGGGGAGTAGGCGCGGCCTCCCTCACGCTGGATAACGGGGTCGTCGTCGGAGCACTCGCCATAGTCAACGCACTCGGGCTCCCGTTTGGCACGACGGCCCAGCTGGCGGAGCCCGGCAGCGTGCGTCTAAGCGAGGAACGAGCGAGCACGCCGAGGGCTTCGGCTGGTGGGCCGGCAGCCAGCCACGGCGCCCCCTTTAACACCACCCTTGTCGTTGTCGCCACCAATGCCGTCCTGGACGTGGCCGAGTGCAAGCGGACCGCCGCGGCGTCCCACGCCGGGATTGCCCGCGCCTTGAACCCGAGCCACACCCTCGCCGATGGGGACACCGTGTTTTGCCTGGCAACCGGTGCCGTGGCACTGGACCGTTCGGATGACCTGGCGCGGCAGGTCAGCCTCGTGACGCTCCAAAGCGCGGCAGCCGACGTCGTACGCCTTGCCATCCTTGACGGGGTGGCCAGCGCCCGGGCCGTCACCACCGCCGCGGGCGAATATGGTGCGTATGGCGGGCAGATGCGCTAGCATGGCTGGATTTAACTTTCGCCGCCAAATGGCGTAGTGTTGTTTGTTGGTTGTCTGGACTGCCGCGCCCTCTTTTGGGCCTGGAGACGGCAATCGATCCAACAAAAACGTTCGTGGCCATTTCCGGTGCAATCCGGCGGGGCTGCGGCAACAACAGTTAGCGGAGGGTATGGCCAAGAAGGACGGGGTCATTGAGATCGAAGGCGTTGTGACCGAGGCGCTGCCTAATGCGATGTTTCGCGTTGAGCTCACCAACAAGCACATCGTCCTGGCACACATCTCTGGAAAGATGCGTCAGCACTACATCAGGATCCTCCCCGAGGACCGCGTAGTGGTGGAGCTGAGCCCGTACGACCTCACCCGTGGTCGTATCGTCTACCGCTACAAGTAAATTGCTGGGCGGCTGCAGCGCAAGCTGGCCGCTGCTCCAGCTGACCAACTGTTACACGCAAAGGAATGCCATGAAGGTCAAGCCGAGCGTCAAGCAGATCTGCGAAAAGTGCAAAGTGATCCGCCGTAACGGCCGGGTCATGGTGATCTGCGAGAACCCGCGCCACAAGCAGCGCCAGGGCTAATTTCCTTCCCTGAAGGAAAACCCTGGGTTGCTAACCCACGCAAGTAAATAAAGGCAGCACAAGCTGATCTGGAACATTGAGCATCAAAGAGTCCGGACAGCTAACCCCCGGTCGGAGGCTGGGGCCGTACGGAACGTGCGGGTGTACTGCCTACGACCTCCGGTTTATCAAGGAGTACTGCCACTATGGCTCGTCTCGCTGGCGTAGACATTCCCCGCGAAAAGCGGCTGGAAATTGCGCTTACTTACATCTACGGCGTGGGCAAGACCCGTGCACACGAAACCCTGGCTGCCACGGGCATCAGCGCTGACGTTCGCGTCAAGGACCTGACTGACGCCCAGCTGGTTGAGCTGCGTGACTACATTGAAGGCAACTACAAGGTTGAGGGTGACCTTCGCCGCGAAGTAGCAGCAGATATCCGCCGCAAGGTTGAAATCGGCAGCTACGAAGGCCTGCGCCACCGCAAGGGCCTGCCCGTACGCGGTCAGCGTACGAAGACCAACGCACGTACCCGCAAGGGCCCGAAGCGTACCGTCGCCGGCAAGAAGAAGGCCCGTTAAAATCCCGGCCGGGATTAACGGAGCTTTCCCCAATAACTTTCTGTAGGAGAAAAAATGCCCCCGAAGACTCGTGGCGCGGTTCGCAAGCCGCGTAAGAAGGACAAGAAGAATATCGCGCTTGGCCAGGCGCACATCAAGAGCACCTTTAACAACACCATCGTTTCCATCACGGACCCGACCGGTGCTGTTATCTCCTGGGCTTCCTCAGGTGAGGTTGGCTTCAAGGGCTCGCGTAAGTCCACCCCGTTCGCTGCCCAGATGGCTGCCGAAGCCGCTGCCAAGCGTGCGCAGGAGCACGGCATGCGCAAGGTAGACGTTTTCGTCAAGGGGCCGGGCTCGGGTCGCGAGACCGCCATCCGTTCGCTGCAGGCCGCCGGCCTCGAGGTTGGCTCCATCCAGGACGTCACCCCCGCAGCACACAACGGCTGCCGCCCGCCGAAGCGCCGCCGCGTCTAATTCTTTTCCGCAGCAGGAGCTTGCCCGGACCAGCAATGGCCCGGGCAAGCCCAGCGCGTTAAGTCTTCAGACCGAATTTCCACCACCTGTGTTGCGTCATATAGCGGATGCTCGCCGAAAGGAAACCTAAGTGCTCATTGCACAGCGCCCCACCCTCTCCGAAGAGGTAGTCTCCGAAAACCGCTCGCGTTTCGTCATCGAACCGCTGGAACCGGGCTTCGGCTACACCCTCGGAAACTCCCTCCGCCGTACCCTGCTCTCGTCCATCCCCGGTGCTGCAGTAACCAGCATCCGGATCGATGGCGTGCTGCACGAGTTCACCACGGTTCCGGGTGTCAAGGAAGATGTCACCGAGATCATCCTGAACATCAAGAACCTGTCGGTTTCCTCCGAGCACGACGAGCCCGTCGTGGCTTACCTGCGCAAGCAGGGCCCCGGAGTCGTCACCGCCGCGGACATCGCTCCGCCGGCCGGCGTCGAATTCCACAACCCGGATCTGCACATCGCCACGCTGAACTCGAAGGGCAAGTTCGAACTCGAACTGACCATCGAGCGCGGCCGCGGCTACGTTTCGGCAGCTCAGAACAAGTCCGGTGACGCAGAGATCGGCCGTATCCCGGTCGACTCCATCTACTCGCCGGTGCTGAAGGTTACTTTCCGCGTGGAAGCAACCCGCGTTGAGCAGCGCACCGACTTCGACAAGCTGATTGTCGACGTCGAGACCAAGCAGGCCATCGCCCCGCGCGATGCCGTGGCTTCCGCAGGCACCACCCTGGTGGAACTGTTCGGTCTGGCCCGTGAGCTGAACACCGCAGCTGAAGGTATCGAGATCGGCCCGTCGCCCACCGACGCTGCCCTGGCAGCCGACATGGCACTGCCGATCGAGGATCTGGACCTCACCGTCCGTTCCTACAACTGCCTCAAGCGTGAGGGCATCCACACCGTGGGTGAACTCGTTGCCCGCTCCGAGGCCGACCTGATGGACATCCGCAACTTCGGTGCCAAGTCCATTGACGAGGTCAAGGCAAAGCTGGTTGAACTGGGCCTGTCCCTCAAGGACTCGCCTCCCGGTTTTGACCTCGCAGCACGCGCCGCAGCAATCGAAGAGGACGACGCCGCGTTCGGCGACGACGAACTCTAAACCAGACCTTGGCCGGCGGGCAGCACCATGGTGTGCGGCCCACGGCTTCCACATGAGGAGAAACAATTATGCCTACCCCCACTAAGGGTCCGCGCCTCGGCGGCGGCCCGGCTCACGAGCGCCTCATGCTCGCGAACCTGGCAGCATCCCTGTTCGAGCACAAGCGGATCACCACCACGGTCACCAAGGCCAAGCGCCTGAAGCCGTACGCAGAGCGCCTGGTCACCTTCGCCAAGCGCGGCGACCTCGCTTCCCGCCGCCGCGTGCTCGGCCTGATCAGCAACAAGGGCATCGTCCACGAGCTGTTCACCGACATTGCACAGGCAGTGGAGAACCGCGACGGCGGCTACACCCGCATCACCAAGATCGGCAACCGCAAGGGCGACAACGCTCCCATGGCTGTCATCGAACTGGTCCTCGAGCCGGTTTCCGCCAAGCAGGCCGTCGTAGCCGAGGCTACCGCGGCTGCCAAGCGCGATGCAGACAAGGCTGCCCCGGCCGCCGAGGAAGCCCCGGTTGCTGAAGAAGCCGCCGCCGCTGAAGAAGCTGCTGCCGAAGAGGCTCCGGCCGCTGAGGAAGCCGCAACCGAAGAGGCTCCGGCAGCCGAGGAAGCCGCTGAGGCTCCCGCCGCCGAGGAGAAGGACGCGAAGTAATTCGCTGACCGGCTTCGCATAGACTTAGGTCTGTGAACCACCAAAAACCCGCGGCCCCCGTTCCAGGGGGCGGCGGGTTTTTGCGTATCCGGCTTGATCTTTCGTACGACGGCGGCCCGTTCAGCGGGTGGGCGGTCCAGCCGGGACTGCGCACCGTCCAGGGCGTCCTGGAAGAAGCCCTGGAACTCCTGATCCGCCGTCCGGTCCGCGTGACCGTTGCCGGGCGGACAGACGCGGGCGTCCACGCCCGCGGCCAGGTGGTGCACCTGGACCTCGCCGAGGCCGAGTGGCTGGGACTGGCGCGGGGGCATGAGGTGGATCCCGCCGTCGCCATGCTGCGCCGGATCCGCGGCGCACTCAGCCGGGTGCTGGGCGACCTGCACGGAGCAGTGGAGGTCCACGCCGCCTCACCGGCGACGCACGGTTTCGACGCACGGTTCTCGGCCCTGTGGCGCCGCTACAGCTACCGGATCGCCGACGGGCCTTCGTTGTGGGATCCGCTGGAACGCTCCTTCACGCTGTGGCACAAGAACGCGCTGGATGTTGCGCTGCTGAACGAAGGTGCTTCCCGTCTGCTGGGGCTGCAGAACTTCCTGTCCTTCTGCAAGCCGCGCGAGGGTTCCACCACCATCCGGGACCTCCAGCGTTTCGAGTTTGCCCGTGCCGAGGACGGCGCCATCGTGGCTACCGTGCAGGCGGACGCGTTCTGCCACAACATGGTCCGGGCGCTGATCGGCTCCGCCCTGTATGTGGGGGAGGGTGCTGTGCCGCCGGGCTGGCTGCACGAGCGGCTGCTGCTGCAAAAGCGGGACGCCAAGTCGGTCCTCGCCGCTCCGCATCCGCTGGTGCTGGAGGAGGTGGCCTACCCGTCAGACGGCGAACTCCTGGCCCGGGCCGAGCAGACCCGCGCCGTCCGCGAACACTAGCCCCCATCCACTGCTCCGTAGATGCCGTTTTGAGGCTCCAAAACGGCTTCTACGGAGCAATGGATGGTCAGAATGCGGGCGGGGGACCTTCGGCCGGCAGCGTGACAGTGAACGTGCTGCCCTGGCCTTCGCCGCTTTCGCAGCTGATGGTGCCGCCGTGCCGCTCCACGATCATCTGGGTGATGGAAAGCCCGAGCCCCGCGCCGGGGATCGCGGCCTGCTGCGCCGCTTCGGACCGGAAGAACCGGTTGAAGACGCGGGCTGCGTCCTCCCGTGACATGCCCATCCCGGTGTCCCGGACGCTCAACCGGACCCACTGCCTGTCCGCCCGGGCGCTGATGCTGACCTTCCCGCCGTCGGGAGAGTACTTAATGGCGTTGGACACCAGGTTGTCCAGCACCTGGCCAATCCGCAGCGGGTCGGCGTAGGCCCACAGGGGCGAGGGCACATCGGCGGAAATCTCCACTTGGGACCGTTTCGCCCACGCCTGCGCCGAACCCATGGTCGTCTCCACCAGGCTGGCCAGGTCCGTCCTCTTGGGGTGCACGTTCAGTGCCGTCGAGGCGGAGGCGGCCAGGTCCGCGACCAGGGACAGCAGCCGTTCGGCGTTGCGCTGGACCACCAGCAGGCGCCGGCTGGCCTGCGGCGGCAGCGGTGCGGGATCCTCGAGAACCAGGTCCACATTGCCGATGATCGAATTCAACGGGCTCTTGAATTCGTGGGAGACGTTGGAGATCAGGTCCTGGTTCGCGGCCAGCGACTCCACCCAGCCGGTGACATCGGTGTACACCACCACCGCTCCGGTCAGATGCCCGTCCTCGCTGACGAGCGGACGCGCCGCGGTGGAGAGGGCGCGCTGCTCCGGGCCCAACCCGGCCCACACGAGGTAGTCGGCGAAGGATTCCCCGGCCATGGCGCGGCTGATGGGCCGGCGGTCCGGGGGAAGCAGCGTGTGGCGGTCCTGGCCGAAGATGAGCTGGTGGCCCTGGCCGGGAACGGCGTCGTCGGCGCCCGTGGCGCGCCTGAAATTGCGCTGCCTGCTGTTGGAGACCAGGAAGTGCCCCGAACGGTCGACGGCGGCAATCCCGACGTCGGTGGCGTCAAGCACCGTTTCCAGCAGCTTTTCACGTTCCCGGCTCGCTGCCAGCAGCTCCCGCAGTTCCCGGTCCTTGTCCGCCAGTTCGCGTTGCTGCAGGCGGAGGTTCACGCTCGCGAACCGGATAGCCAGCGACACGGCCAGCATCATGAGCGGGAAGAGAACGACGGTGGTCAGGTCCGACGCTGTTACGTCGGGAAAGTGGGCCGCCGCCGTCGGGAGCATGATCAGGAACGGGCCCGCAAAGCTGAGCACCAGGCTGCTGCGCGCCAGCATCCCCGAGGCGGAAAGCCAGATCACCGGAAAGACCACCAGGACCGCCAGGCCCGGAAGAAGCGGAGCCGCACCGTTGCGCAGCAGTCCGATCGCCAGGAAGTCCAGCACGGGAATCAGCAGGTACGGGCGGTGGGGCAGGCGCTCCCACGGGATGATGACGCATCCCAGCACCAGGATGAGGTTGAGGATGATGCCGGCAAGGAACAACGGGCTGTGGGTCAGCGAGGGCCATGCCGAGGGTGTCGCGACTGCGAGTATGGCCACGATGAGGGTCAGTGGCAGCTGGCACAGCGCCACCTGTGCGCGCGGCCCCAGCCGGCGGAACATGCGGCCCGGGCCACGACGGAACAACGGCTCAGCCATGACGATGACGTGTACCCCCTACGTATGGAATGCAGCGTCCCCCAAATACCTGCGAATAGCTCCGCTACTTTGGCACTTACCCACCTGGGCGGATAATGCACATGTCTTGTCATACTAATTGACTTTTCAATTTATGGGACTTTTTAGATGTGATCAGTTGGGCTTACTAGTAGCGTATAAATGGTTGGAGCGGGTATGGCATTGGCGCTGGGCCAATGGGGGGCCATTCCCGCCTGGCGCAGGGATAGCAATGGACGATCTTGGTGTAGCTGTGGTCATCGAAGACGACGACGACGTGCGTAACCTCCTGGAGGGTGTACTCACGCAGGCCGGCTTCGAGGTCCATACGGCAGTTGACGGGCGGGCCGGGGTTGAAGTGGTCCGCAGCAAGCAGGCCAGTGTTGTGACGCTGGATATCGGCCTGCCGGATATTGACGGTTTCGAGGTGCTGCGGCGGATCCGCAATTTCAGCAACGCGTACGTGGTGATGTTGACCGGCAGGACCGACGAGCCGGACCTGCTGTCGGCGCTGAACGCCGGGGCCGATGACTACATCGCCAAGCCTTTCCGCCCGCGGGAGCTGCGGGCCCGGGTGGCGGCGATGATGCGCAGGCCCAGGCACGAGGTGGCCGGCCAGCGGCCCGTCACCTCGCAATGGGGACAGGCCCCGGCCCCTGCCCCCCGGCAGGCCGAGCCGGGCGTCCTGCAGCACAACGGGCTCCTCCTGAACCACCGCACACGCACGGTGGAAATCAAAGGTGAGCCGCTGGGCCTGACCCGCAGCGAATTCGATCTGCTCCACCTGCTGCTGAAGGGCGGCGGTGCGGTATGCACCAGGGCCGACCTGGTGCGGGCGGTGCGGGGCGATTTCTATGACGAGGACACGTACATCAGCGAGGCGGACGAGCGCGCCGTCGAGGTCCATGTGGGAAACCTGCGGCGCAAGCTCAAGGAGGACCAACTCTCGCCGCGCTGGCTGCAGACGGTCCGCGGGGTGGGGTACCGGCTGGCGCCCCGGCGGCCCGACGACGCTTAGCTGCGCGTCAGCCGTTTTCCAGGATGTAGGTGGACTGCAGCTCGGACACCGTCCGGGCGCCGTCCTGGGCCACGCCGACCATCAGCGCCTGGCCCTGGACAAAGTCACCTTTGCGGATCAGGGCCTCGAGGAGTTCGGCCAGCCTGGCAAGGCGGATGCCGCCCACCATGGCGGAGCTGATCTTAAGGCTGATGACCGCGTCGAGGGCCGAGTCCTCGTCCTGGCTGTCCACTGCGGCTCCCAGGCGGGAGAGGCGCTGGTTCCACATGGCGGCGTAGTCGCGGGCGAACCGCTGGGCCAGTCCGGAGCCGGCCAGCTCATCCTCGAGTTCCTCCAGTACGGCGGAGTCAATCAAAGGCAAGAGAGCGGCCGCTTCCAGTGAGGGGGCCGCCGTGGCGGCCGTAACGGAGGATGGATGCGCGACGACCCCGGGCAGCGGAAAGTCCGCTGTGGGGCTTTCTCCGCTGGGTTCGGGATCGGGACTGTGCATTGTTCAAGGCTACTTCCTGGAAATTGATTCGGCGTCCTATTTCGTATGTTCTGTGTAAACCTTGAGGCAACTTTGCTGCTGCCCTGAGGTACCCTAATGCCCGCTGAAGGTCACCACGGCGTTGATGACGGCCGGTCCGAGAATTGCGATAAAGAGGACCGGGAAGATGAAGAACAACAGCGGAAACAGGATCATGACCGGCAGCTTCATGGCCTTTTCCTCAGCCCGCTGCCGTCTCTTCACCCGCATCACTTTGGCCTGGACACGCAGCACCCGGCTGATGGCAATCCCGTAGGTATCGGCCTGCACCACGGCCTGCACGAAGCTGCGCAGCTCCGGGATGTTGGTCCGCTCTGCCAGGGCAATGTAGGACTCGCGGCGGCTGCGCCCCACCTGCATGTCCTGCAGGGTGCGGACGAGTTCTTCCGCGAGCGGGCCCTTGCCGTTTTCGCCGGCGCGGGCCATGGCGCCTTCGAAGCCCAGGCCGGCTTCCACGGAGATCAGCATCTGGTCCAGGGTGTTGGCCAGTTCCAGTTGCATCGCTTTCTGCCGCTCCTGGCCTTTGCTGTAGAGGAGCAGGTCGGGGATGAAGTAGCCCAGGACCAGGACGAAGAGGCCGGCCAGTTTCATGATGGGTGAGCTGCCGATGGAGGTCAGATAGAGGCCAACGGCCGCGCCCGCCACGCCGAGACCAAGCTTGGACCCCAGCACCTTGCCCAGCGGCATGGAGGCCGGCCTGCCGGCGAGGGAGAGCAGCCGGTCCAGGAATGCCACATACGCCGGGGGAGTAAGCCGCCTGCCGATCCCTTCGAGCACACCTGGCTTGGAAGCAGCGGCGGCGGCAACGGGCGGGGCGCCCCGGGACAGGAGCTCGGTCGCGGCCAGCCGGCCCTGCTTGTCCACCGTGAGGACGGACCAGGCCAGCGCAGCCAGGGGGACACAGACCAGCAGGACGGAGAGGAGAACAGTCAGGTTCACGGGGTCCTCAGAATTTCAGGTCGATGATCTTGCGCATCCACAGCGCGCCGATGGTCATGAGCACGAACGAGGCACCGATCATCACCCACCCCAGGGGATGGGTGAACATCGCGTTCATGTAACTGGGGCTGACAGCCAGGAGCATGGCAACGATGCCGAACGGCATCGCGATCAGGATGTAGGCGGAGAATTTGCCCTCCGCGGCCAGGGCCTTGATGTGGCCCTTGATTTCGGCGCGCTCGCGGATGGTCTCGTTCACCTGGTCCAGCACCTCGGCCAGGTTGCCGCCCACCTCGCGGTTGATCTGGATGGCCTGCGAGATCCACACGAAGTCCTCGTTCTTCATCCGGTCCGCGGTGTCGTTGAGGGCGGCGAGCAGGTCGCGGCCCAGGCTGGTTTCGGTGATCACCCGCCGCATCTCCTCCGAGGTGGGTTTCTGGGATTCGGTGGCGGCGGCGTCGATGGCGCGCAGGATGCTGTGGCCGGCCCGCAGGCCGCCGGACAGCAGCTGCAGTGTGTCCCCCAGCTGGCCGTCGAACGCGGCGCGGCGCTTGCCGGCGAGGAAACCGAGGACGACTTTGCCCACTAACGGTGCCAGCAGGGCAAGGAGCAGGCCGACCAGGGGGCCTACGGTCACCAGGCCGACGAGCATGCCGACACAGGAGCCGATGCCCACCAGCAGGAAGAACTCGGCCTGGCTGAGGCGCAGGCCGGCGTTTTCCAGTTCGGCCCGGGTGAACAGTTTGACGTTCCGGCCGGCGAGGAGGCGTTCGAAAGACTTGACGCCGGAGAGCGCCAGCCGGGACAGGGAGGACGGCGGCTCGGGTTCGAACGGACGACGGCGGTCCAGCGGCACGGAGGGTGCGCTTGGCAGGAGCACGGCCACGCCGAGGAGGCAGACGGCTGCGAGGAGGATGACGCATCCGATGGCGATGATCATGGCAGCCTTCCTACTTCGCGCCCGGGGACAGCGGCCCGGCGAAGACGCCGGGGGACACGTGGATACCGAGGTCCTCGAACCGGTCGATGAACCGGGGACGGATGCCGGTGGCGACGGGCCTGCCCAGGAACTTGCCCTGGGCGTCCACGCCGGCGGAGTAGTCGAAGACGAAGGCGTCCTGGAGCGTGACGATGTCGCCCTCCATGCCCTGGACCTCGGTGACGTGGGTGATGCGGCGGGAGCCGTCGCGGAGCCGGGAAATCTGGACGATGAGGTTCACGGCGGAGGCGATCTGCTCGCGGATGGCGCGCAGCGGCAGGTCCATGCCGGCCATCAGCACCAGGGTCTCCAGGCGCGCCACGGCGTCACGGGGCGAGTTGGAGTGCACGGTGGAGAGGGAACCATCGTGGCCGGTGTTCATGGCCTGCAGCATGTCCAGCGATTCACCGCCGCGGACCTCGCCCACCACGATCCGGTCAGGACGCATGCGGAGGGAGTTGCGGAGGAGCTCGCGGATGGTCACCTCGCCCTTGCCTTCGGTGTTGGGCGGCCGGCTTTCGAGCCGGACCACGTGTTCCTGCTGGATCTGCAGTTCCACCGCGTCCTCGATGGTGACGATCCGTTCGTCGTGGGGAAGGAACGAGGACAGGACGTTCAGCAACGTGGTCTTGCCGGTACCCGTACCCCCGGAGACGATGATGTTGAGCTTCGCCTTAACGCAGGCGTTGAGAAGTTCGGCCATCTCCGGGGTGAGGGTGCCGAAGTCGATGAGGTTGCGGACCGTCAGGGGGGTCTTGCTGAATTTACGGATGGTCAGCGACGAGCCGCCGACGGCCAAGGGCGGGATGACGGCATTGACGCGGGAGCCGTCCTCGAGGCGGGCGTCCACCAGCGGGGAGGACTCGTCGATGCGGCGGCCCACCTTGGACACGATCCGTTCGATGACCTTGCGCAGGTGTTCCTCGGAGCTGAACCGCGACTCGGTGAGGGTCAGCTTTCCTTTGCGCTCCACGTAGATCTGGTCCATGCGGTTGACCATGATTTCGGTGACGGCGGGATCGTCCAGGAGGCGCTGGAGGGGGCCGTAGCCCAGGACGTCGTCGGCCACGTCGCGGACCAGGCGGGTGCGTTCCTCGGGGGTCAGCGGCACCTGCTCGGCCTCAATGATGCGGGTGAGTTCCTTCTTGGCGGTGCTCCGCAGTTCCTGTTCTGTGACGGCCGCGTCGTTGAACCGCGTGCCCATCTTTTCGAACAGGGCGGTGGCCGCCCTGTCCTTCATGGCTGCGAAGACGTCCACCTTTGGCGCGGTGGGCACCTGCGGGGCGCCGTCGTCGTACGTTGGAAGAACGACGGCGGGACGTTCCGGAAGGTGCCGGCCGGCACTGTCCGCAGGCGAGGGCGACGGCGCGGGCAGCGGCGGTTCGAGCAGCGCTGTTGCCGGCCCCCCGGACTGGGTGCGGGACTGGGCCGCGGTGATGCGGTCGGAGAGTTTCATCAGATGACCACCCTTCGGTGAAGCTTCCGCTGGGCCTGGGCACGCCAGGCGGGGTTGAAGCGCTCCACCAGCTGGCGGAGGCTTTTGACGGCGGGGTCTTTCTTGGATTCCTGGAGGACGGGAATGCCGCGGTTGGTGGACAGTGCCACGGCGCGGGACCGGGGGACGCTGACGTCCACGGGTGCGCCGATGGTTGATTCGACGTCCCGGACGTTCAGGCCGGCCTTGGCGTCTGCCATGTTGAGGACCACGTGGCGGGATTCAGGCATGATGTCCAGCTGGCGGAGGACTTCAAGGCCGGAGCGCAGGCCGCGGAGGCTGGGGACGTCCATGGCGCTGACCCAAACCACGTCCGTGCACTTTTCCATGGCGGCGAGCCCGATTTCCGGCATGCCGGGGGCGGTGTCGATGACCACGTACTGGAATTCCTGGGCCAGCTGGTCGAGCAGGTGGCTGATCTGGTCCGGGGTGATGTGGTCCGCGTCCACGGGGTTGGGCGGGGCGCAGAGGGCGTAGATGCCGGCCGGGTGGACGGTGAGGAAGGCCTTGAGGACCAGGGAGTCCTGGGCGGCGGCGGGGGTGACGGCGTCGGTGACGGTGTGCTCGGGGTTGAGGTAGAGGCCCGAGGCGACATCGCCGAACTGGAGGTCCAGGTCCACAATGACCACGCTCATGGGCGCGACCTGGCCCAGGCCGATGGCGATGTTGGTGGCCAGGGTGGTCTTGCCGACGCCGCCCTTGGGGGAGAAGACGCCGACAACCAGGCCCTTGCCGGTTGCCTCCGCCTGGTGTGCCTCGGGGCTGCGGTGGCGGGTGGCGAAGGATTGGCAGGCGCGCTCCAGCAGGACTCTTATCTCCGCCGCATCGGCGTGGGGGCTGAGGATGTCGCGGATACCTGCGCGCATGGCGTGCAGGAGGAAGTCGGGGTCCACGTCGCTGACCAGGACAAGGCTGAGGCCGGGGAGTTGGACGTCGAAGACTTTGGCGAAGCGCAATGCTTCCTCGTGCGGGACGTCCGGGCCGATGATCAGGACCTCGGGCTGTTCCTGGTTGAGGAGGGCGAACAGTTCGGCCGGGCCTGCGGGGAGGATGTCACTCGCGATGGTCTGGACGTTGCCGCGCAGGCCGTGGGCGACGGCGGCGCGCAGCTTCTGGTCGAAGTCGGCGTTGGGGGAGAGGAGGACGAAGCGGCTCACTTGTACACCGTGTCCTTCCTGGCGATGAAGCCGCCGTTGTCCTGCGCGTCCAGGGGTTCCTTGGTGAGCCAGAGGTCACCGTTGTTGGAGGAGTAGATGATCTTGGTGGCGTCGACGTCGTTCACGGCCACGGTGACCATGAAGGAGCCTTGGGGGAGCGTGGTGTCCTGGGGGTTGGTGCCGTCGGTGGGCTTTGCGCTCGCTGATGGCTGGGGCGCCCGCTGGACGGCGGTGACCAGGACCTTGCGGAGCGTGAGCTGGGTGGTGGGCTCGGCTGCCTTGGACTTGTCCTTATCAGCGCCGGCGGAGAAGCTGAAGCCGATGCCGATGTGGTCGCCGGCTTCGATCCGGCCGCCCACCACACGCTTGGCCTCCAGTTCGAACGTGACTTCCTGCATGCCCGTGGGCACCTTGACGGCGCCGCTGGTCTTGGCATCTGCCGGGTTGACGAGCCGCTCGGAAAGGAGCTGCTCGCCGGGAACGAGGTCCACGGCGGCTACTTTCCCGGCAGAATCGTTCAGGTTTTTCAGTGCAGTTTTGGAAACGGCAGTGGCGGGCACCTGCTGTACGGTGACCGAGGCCTTCACGATATCGACGGAAGCACCAGCCGGCACAGCCTTCGTCACCACCAGTACGCCGGTAGGGTCCATGTCCTTCATGGCGCGCTGGTCGGCGCCATTGGCGTAGGTGACGATGAGGACCGCTCCGATGATGGCCAGCACTACTGCTGATACACCGGCCAACATGCGTGACTTCACTGAATGCTCCTGGGTTTGCTTGCTTTTTGTTTTGGCTTCTAGCCGCCGAAAGCGACAACGGTCGCTCCATCGGGATCAACGGGGCCTAGCGTGTAGCCGCTCGCCAGTGACACATACTGGACGAACGTTCCGATGATGCCGCGGCATGGTTCCTTGCACTCCAGTGATGCGGGTACGTCCGGCGACCGGTTGTGGAAGGTGTAGGGAAGCCCCGTGGGTCCAAACTTCCAACCAGCCACCTTGAAGGCGGCGAAGGTCTTGAGGCCGTAGATCGCGTTTGTTCCGGTACCGGTTACCGCGTTGAAGATGGGCAAGAGGACGATGACGTCTTTGCCGGCTGTCATATCCGCTGCCCACGAATTGAGGAGGGTGCCGCAGTAGGGCGGGGGATTGTTGCCGGTATCGCCGCCCGCCGTGCTCTTCGAGATGTCGATGGTGGCGCCGCAGACGGACGGGTCCTGTTTGAGGCCACCGAACCCGCCTTCGACAAACGCTCCAGAGGGGCCATACATGCAGCTTGGGTTGGCACCAGTCCCGTGCATGCGAAGAAGCTGCATCACGCCGTACTGGCCCCGGACTTGGCAGATAGAGATGGTGAGGGGAAATACTGCTGTGCCCTTGCTTGGGCTGCCCCACTTTACGGTTGCCGGCGCGTTGACCTCGGCGGTGTTAACGCCGAGAGCACGTGCAAAGAAGAGCGATACCTGGTTCGGGGTGTGCCCGGCCTCCTGGGAGGCAACGGTCGCCGTGACGGAGCGGCCCGTCTTGTCCAGTGCGATGGACTTGATATTGCTGAGGTTGTCGTTGGCGCTGGTGTTGGCGAGGCTTGCTGCGAGCGACGAGGTATTGGAGCAGTCCACATCGCTTGAGTTCTTGGCGCACTTCTGGGCGATGGCCAGCGCGGCCGAATCTGCGCCATTGCGCAACTGGGTGCGTTCCGCGTACATCATCGCCACATCCACGGCCATGGCGCCGAATCCGAGCAACACCACCAGCATGAGGGCGACTATGATGCTTACGGCGCCCGTTTCCCGGCCACCTGCCTCGGGCCTCAGCCGCCGCACAGCATCGCTCCCTTACCGGTCATCGTGAAAGGTCCCGCTATTCCGGTCAAAGTGGACAGCGAGTAGGTGATGGTGATGGTGGTCTGAGGGCTGGTGCCGGGGCTCACCGTCGAGGGGCAAGACGCTCCGAAACTTATGTTGGTGTCCTGCAGCCCCGGATTCAACGAAACTGCCGTGGTCTTTGCTGCAGATCGCGCGGTCGTTTGGTTGCCGGTCACCGCCATGACCCGCACGCCCTCGCGGGCGGCTGCTGACAGCTCGGCTTGGGCATTGTAGGCGCGGCTGAATTCCATGATGCCCAGCAGCAACATGACGAGGATGGGAACCACGAGCGCGAACTCGACGGCGGCCGCGCCGCGCTCGGATGCCCTGGACATGATGCGCCTCTCGATCGAACGGGGAATGGGCCGAAAACGGACAGTGGCGGCGGATTCGGCGCCGCCGCCACTGGCACATGGAGTGGCGGGCTACTTGGAGCAGCTACCAACCACGGCAGACGTGGTGCTGGTAGCGGCTGCGCTCGCGGTCCACGTGCCGCCCTTGACGGAGCAGGCAGTGCTATTGAAGAGCTCGGTAAGGTTACCGCCGAGCAGTGAGACAGCCACGATGATGACAACGGCAATGAGGGCTACCATGACGCCGTATTCAACGGCGGTTGCGCCCTTTTCGTTGCGGAAGCGGACCGAGAGGTTGGTGTAGAGAGAAAGCATTTTGTTGACTCCTGAGCGAGACGGATGGCTGGCCCTGCACCAGCACTGAAACGAAGTTAGCAAGCGGTTTTGGCCCAAAAGCTGGATCTTGGAACATCCTGTGTAAAGGCTTTCACTCCCGCCCTTTTCCTGCGCTTTTGCTGGGTCTGTCCTGTGCTTGTACTGGGTTTGCGCACACCGGGCACACAAACGGACCCCCTCGGTTCTGGGTGCCGAGGGGGTCCGGTCTATGGAGCGCCGAGAGCGCATTTATCGGGGTGGGACTACGGGATGCCGAGCGCAGTACTAAGTGTCGTGGCCAGGTTCTGGTAGTGAAGGTTCAGGGCTTGACCGAATGCAGTAACTCCCAAGACCAATGCCATGGCGAGGAACGAGACCAGGATTCCGTACTCCGTCGCCGTAGCTCCCCGCTGGTCGTGGACGAAGGACTTGATTGCACTGGCTAAACAGGACAAGTTGCCCAGGGGGTTCCGGTTCATGATTCCTCCTACGAGAACACGGATATGATTTGAAGTACCGCCGGCCCCAGCAAGATGATGAAGAGCGTGGGCAAAATGAAGAAAATGAGCGGGAAAAGCATCTTGACCGGCATCTTCATGGCGTGCTCTTCGGCAAGTTGCCGCCGTTTGATTCTCATGTCCTTCGCTTGAGCCTTGAGCACGCCGGCGATTGCGATTCCATAGGTGTCAGCCTGCACCACGGCACGGACGAAGCTTCGCACGGCCGGAACATCGACGCGGTCCGACAGAGCTAAATATGCCTCCTTCCGCGACCGCCCTACTTGAATGTCCTGGAGGGTCCGGATTAGTTCGTCGGCTAGCGGTCCCCGGCCGTTTTCGCCGGCGCGTCCCATGGCGGTTTCGAAACCGAGACCGGCCTGAACCGAAATCAGCATCTGGTCGAGAGCGTTGGGCAACTCCAGCCTGATGGCCTCCCTGCGCTTCTGGGCAAAGTTGCGCAGAAGGATGTCGGGAAGGAAATACGCAAGTGCGACAATGACAAGGGCGATGAAGAACCTGCCGGCCGAAGGGGCGCCCATGAAGATCAACAGGCCTAGGAGAGCGCCGCCGAATGCGAGCATGGGCTTCACCATAATGATCCGAGAAAGCGGCCACTGCTTGGGCCGGCCCGCGCCGGACAACTGTTTGTCCAGCCAGGCTTCATAGCCGCGCGGCGTAATCCGCCGGGACAGATCCGAAAGCTGCTGTGTGACGTTGAGTGACTGTGAAGCTTGGCTTGGACGGCCTCCAAGATTGGCCTTGATACGCCGCAGCCCGGCCCGGTCCCCTGTGAAGGACAGCCAGACCATGCCGGAAACAGGCACGACGATGGCGAGTATTGCTGCTAGAGCGATGGGTTGCATGATTCCCCCTAATACTTTGGCTTAACAATGCGGCTGAGCCAAAGGCCGCCGACCGTGAGGAGGGCTGCGGCTGCCCCCAACATGGCAAACCCAACGAATGTTGTGGTGAAGACCCGGGCATACGTCGGATTGAAGATCACCAGCCCGATGAACATTAGGATGGGCAAGGCCATGAGAACCATTGCAGACACTCGACCTTCCGCGCTAAGCGCCCTCACTTGGCCCTTCACTTGGTTTCGGTCGCGGATGGTCTCACCCACGTGGTCCAGGACTTCAGCCAGGTCCCCGCCGACTTCACGGTGGATCTCAATTGCCTGGGCGATCCAGTAGAAGTCTTCGCTTGCAGTCCTCCGGGAGACATCCCCCATTGACTCGCCCAGGTCGCGACCGATCCTTGTCTCGTTCACGATTCGGGTCAGTTCAGCGGCCATGGGCCCGTCATTCTCCTGGGCGGCGGCGTCGATGGCCCTGAGGAGGCTGTGGCCTGCCCGAAGACCGCCCGAAAACATTTGCAGCGTATCGGGAACTTGGCTGTCAAAAGTCCTTCGGCGACGGGCAATCAGGAGGTTGAGTACCAGATAGAGCACGACCGGCGTTGCCAGTAGGGCGAGGACGCTCAGCCCAAGCCCACCCAGGAGGAACGCCGCAACCGACGTTACCAGCGTCACTGTTCCGGCCATGAGGAGGTAATCTCCGGGTTCCTTATTGAGGCCCGCCTGTTCCAGCTTGTCGCGGTTGTAGATCGCCGTTGGACGCTTTCTCAGGGTGCGGTTCAACGCACCCACTGCCTGGTTGGTAAGGCGTGTCAGGCTGGATGAGCCTTGGGCGACGTCAGGCCGGCGCCTTGAAAGAGGAACGCCCTGGCGTCCCTTCCAAACGAACACGAAGACTAGGGCAAGCGCCGCGTAAACGAGGAAGAGTCCCGCCATGAAAAAGGCTACAGGTGCATCGGATGGCATCGTCATCTACCCCTGCCAGTCTCAGCTCCAAAGATGTGGGGTGAAACGTGGATGCCCAGCTCAGCAAAGCGGTCCGTGAACCGCGGCCGCACACCTGTTGGGATTGGTTTTCCAAGGAACCTGCCGCTCGCGTCAACCCCGGCGGAGTAATCGAACACGAAAGCATCCTGGAGGGTGACGATGTCGCCTTCCATCCCCTGCACCTCGGTGATATGCGTCACCCGCCGGGTTCCATCCCGGAGCCTCGAGATGTGGACGATAAGGTTCACCGCGGAAGCGACCTGCTCCCTGACCGCCCGGAGGGGGAGATCCATGCCAGCCATCAGGACCAGGGTTTCGAGACGCGCGATGGCATCTCGCGGCGAATTGGCGTGAACGGTAGACAGTGACCCGTCATGGCCGGTATTCATCGCCTGGAGCATGTCAAGACATTCACCTCCGCGGACTTCGCCAACAACGATTCTGTCAGGGCGCATGCGGAGCGAGTTCCGGACGAGGTCGCGGATGGCAATTTCGCCTTTTCCTTCAATGTTCGCTGGCCGACTTTCAAGCCTGACAACATGGTCCTGCTGAAGCTGGAGTTCCACAGCGTCCTCAATCGTCACGATGCGGTCAGAAGCAGGGATGAACGAGGACAAGGCATTGAGCAGTGTGGTCTTGCCTGTGCCCGTACCGCCAGAGACGATGATGTTCATTCTGGCGAGGACACAAGCCTGGAGCAGTTCAGCCATCTCCGGCGAGAGACTGCCGAATGCAATCAACTTCTGAACGGTGAGTGCATCGCCGCCGAACTTTCGGATAGTCAGGGCGGGCCCATTGACGGCAAGTGGCGGGATGATCGCGTTGACACGGGAACCGTCGGCCAACCGCGCATCCACAAGCGGGGACGATTCGTCGATTCGGCGTCCAACTTTCGACACGATGCGTTCAATGACTCTTCTTAGCGCATCGTCGGAGGCGAACTTGGTGTCCGTCAACGTCAGCTTGCCGGCACGCTCAACGTAGACCTGGTCAAAGCGGTTCACCATTACCTCGGTGATCGATGGGTCGTCGAGGAAACGTTGGATCGGCCCATGGCCAAGAACGTCGTCGATGATTTCACGGATGAGCCTCTGGCGTTCCGAGGATGTTAGTGGGACCTGTTCCTCGTCCACAACGATCTTTAGCTCGTCTTTGACGTATTGGTGCAGTTCGGACTCCTCCAGCGAAGAGTCCGTGATCCGCGCGCCCAACCGCTCGTAGAGGGCCTGGCTTGCCCTTTCCTTCAGGGCGCTAAGGGCACCGCTCGCAACAGCTGCCGTCGGCGACAGCTCAATTACCTCAGCCGCATGGGCCGTTTCCGCCGCCTTGGCTTCGTGAATCCGGCCCAACGTTGCCGGTTCCGCGGTCCCGCTCTGTGGGAGGAATGCGTTTTGATCCTCCTCTGCCAAGGGCACGCTGGCTTCGGTGCCGCGCACCCGTTCGAGTCTGCGTGACAGGTTCACTGGACAACCGCCCTTCGATGCAGTTTCTTGTGTGGTCTTGCTTCCCAATTCGGCTTGAACCGCTCTACCAGCTGTCTCAGGCCTTTTACCGCAGGATCCCGGGCGCCATCCTGGAGAAGAGGAACTCCCTTGTTCGTTGAAAAAGGCAGCGTTCGTGAACGGGGAAGAACGACGTCCACTGGCGCGCCAATGGTTGCTTCGACGTCCTGGAGGGTCAGCCCGCTGCGCCGATCGGCCATGTTAAGTACGACGTGGCGGGCCTCCGGGAGGAGGTTTAGTTCAGAGAGGATCTGGTTGCCCGTCCGCAGGCCGCGGATGCTGGGAACATCCATGCCGCAAATCCACACGGCGTCGGAGGCCAGCTCCAGGGTCGCCAGCACATGTTCGCCGAGGCCGGGTGCAGTATCGACCACGACGTATTGGAACTCCTGGCGAAGCTGTGAAAGCAGGTGGCTTACGTTGTCGCCACTGATCCGGTCCATCTCGACCGGATTCTTCGGTGCGCAAAGCGAGTAGATGCCTGCCGGATGAACGGTGAGATACGTCTTGAGGACCATGGAGTCTTGGCTGGCCGCACCAACGACAGCGTCAGTAATCGTATGATCGGGCTCCAACATAAGCCCGCTGGCAACGTCGCCGAACTGAAGGTCCAAATCTACGATGACAACTCCCATCGGCGCGATCTTTCCCAGTCCCACTGCCAGATTGGTGGCAACGGTGGTCTTACCAACGCCTCCCTTAGGGGAAATCACGGCGATGATGCGACCGCCGGCTGCATGTTCATGGTGCTCCGAACTGCTCGGGGAGAGACCTCGCCGCCGGCCGGCCGAGGCGAGACTGGCGCGTTCAACAATGACCCGAATGTGGTCGACTTCGGCTGCCGGATCCAGCAGGTCGCGGATACCTGCCCGCATTGCTTGTATTGCTACATCCGAAGACTCATCGGTCACCAGTATCATGCTAACTTCGGGATACTGCAGATCCATCACTGCGGCGAACTTCAGCGTCTCGTCTGGGGGGAGTTCCGGGCCCAGGATAAAGACTTCCGGCGGTTCCCCGAGGAGTTGAGTCAAGACTTCCTCGGGACCCTGGGGTAGGTAGTTAGCCTGGAAGAACTGCAGGGAGCCAGGCATCGCCGCGGTTGCCATCCGGACCCGGCGTTCAAAGTCCGTATTCGGAGTAATGAGGACGAAGCGGCTCATTGGAATACCTTGCTCTTGTCCACGACCCCGACGGTGCCTTCGGTGGCTCCTGTAGGCTCTTTGGAAAGATAGATCTTGCCGAACTCCGCGGCGTATACAAGCCGTGCGGCGTCAGCGGAATTCCGTGCAACGGTGATCAAGTAAGTGCCATCGCTTTGCGTGCTGCTGCTTGAGCTCAGGGCTCCATCCGCCTGGCCCTTTTGAGATGAATCCTGTTGAGCAGGGCTACCGTTGCTGAACTGGGTGGCCGTGACCAGCACTTTGTGGAATGTGAGCTGGGTGCCCGCCGACTGAGTGGCGGCTTGGCCGGCACCGTTGGTGGAGGACTCTGTCAGGGAGATGAAGATGCCCACCGTGTCGCCGGCCGAGATCTTTCCACCTACAACGCGCTCAATCGGAAGCTTGAGGGAGATCTCCTGCATGCCGTCGGGGACGGCAACGCGGGAAGGTCCGAGGAATGATTCCTTTTCGACGAGTCGGCTTGAGAGGAGCTGCTCTCCCGGGACCAGCGCAACGGCCGTCACTTTGCCACCGAGGGAATTCAGATCCGTTACGCTGTCCGCGCTAAGTGCTGATTTGGGAAGTGGCTTTTTAACGACCGACCCTCCCAAATCGCTGGCCGCCGTTCCTGCCGGGACAGCTGCCTGAACCACAAATACTTCCGAAGTCTCGGTTCCGGCCATCGCACGGGCATCCGCGCTCTGTACATAGGTAATAAGAAGGACGGTGCCGGTTATCGCAATGACTAGCGCGGCGATGCCTCCCAGTAGGCGTGCTTTCACTTTCTTCCCCTTTGGTGTTTCTACTTGATCAGCGTTGGGACGATGACGGTGCCGTTAGGCGTCGTCGTGTACTCAGAGAAAATGCTTGGATCGGCGGCATAACCGACAAAGGTGCCGTACAGGCCCTTTTCACTGCCCGTAAAAACGTTGGTCGGGTCGTACTTCGCCTGGCCGCTGAGGTTCCATGCCTGCAGCTTGAAGCCGGCCCACTTCTCGATGTAGTACTGCACCGAACTGCCGTTACAGGTCCCGAACTGAGCCGCGGGCATACCGGCGCAGGTGTACTTGTAGACGGGCAGTGCGACAGTTGAATTCGCTAGCGTCGGATTGACGGATGGGTTGAAAAGGTCGATGCAGCCGTTTGGCACTGCGGCGCCTGCGCTCGTCATGCTCCACTGCCCGACTTCAGCTGTAACGGTGCAACCCGTGCCGCCATCGGGTGCAAGCCAAGCGAAACCGCCCGGGATAATCTGGTTTGAGGGGTTAAGCCCGTTGCAATCCAGGGCCCCGCCCTGGATAAGTATTTTGTGGGGCTGTCCGTCGTCCTTGAACTCACAGGGGGCAAAGGTCAGCGGGAGCGGTGTGGCTCCCTTCTTGGGGTAGAACCACTTTGCAGTTGCCGTCGCTCCCACCTTTGCAGGCGCTGCATTCAGGGCGCTGGCGAACATCTTGGTCAGGAAGCCTGCATTGGTCGTGCCGTCCTTTGTGGACGTCGTTACAGTCACCTGACCCGATACCGACAAGTCCACAGATTCAACGGTGGATTTGCCATCGTTCGAGTTGCTGTTGGCCAGGTTCGCAGCCCACGTGTTCACTTCGGCTTGCGTGCACCCTGTCGGCCTGTAGCAAAGGTTTGCTCCCGCAAGCGCCCCGGCGTCAGCCGCATTCTGCAGCTGGGCCCGCTCGGCGTAGATCTGCCCGGTATCGACGGCCAGTGCACCGGCACCGATGAGAACTACCATCATGACCGCAACCATGACTCCGGCGGCTCCGCGCTCCCGCTCGCGATGCTCTACGTTCCGTTGCATTGCATCGCTCCAACTCCGGTGACGGTTACGGAACTCCCAAACAGTCCGGTCAATGTTGAGGAGGTGTAAGTGATGGTTACCTTCTCCGTGGTGTTGGCCGCGCAGGCTGCAGGGCTGAAGGTATACGCGAAAGCTGCCGAGTTGACTCCGGGTGCACCGGCAACTGCAGCAGCTTTCGCGTCGGTCTGGCTGTTCTTGACCGCCATGGTCCGGGCAGCCTCGCGGGCGGCCTGAGTGACGGAGATTTGAGCGTTGTAAGCGTTGGCGAACTCGACGATGCCTACTACCAGGGCCAGAAGCACTGGGGCCACCAATGCGAACTCGACGGCAACGGCGCCACGGTTTTTGTTGTCGGTGCCTTCATTTCGGATCTTCTTCATCGGATCCCCCGAGATTGGTTGGGACTGGTGGAGGTGCCGTCCGTGTGGGGGCGGCACCTCCAGACAGTGGCTTGGCTACCAGGTGGCGACTGTCGAACCCAGGTTGGAGAACCAGTTGTTCAGGGCCGTACCAAAAAGGCCAACGCCGACGATGATGAGAAGCGCGATGAATGCCACGAGCAGCGAATACTCGGTTGCTGTGGCTCCCTTTTCGGATGAGAGGCGTTCCTTGATGCCCGCTACCAGAGCGAGCACGGAGACCATGAGAGGTGTCATTTCTGTTCCTTGTTCTTTTTACGGGGCCGGCGCTAACGCGGCAGCCGATCCCCCCAGACAATCCATAGGTCGCAACGTGAACGCGTGTTCCGCTGCTACTGGGGTGCGCCCCGCCCGCAGCCTTGGCAAGGACGCGGCGCACCGAGAGGCGGCGGCTACCAGGTGCCGACGCGGGATCCCAGCGTTGAGAACCAGTTGTTCAGTGCGGTGCCGAAGAGGCCGACCCCGACGATGATCAGAAGTGCGATGAATGCCACGAGCAGCGAATATTCAGTCGCGGTTGCGCCCTTTTCGGAAGAGAAGCGATCCTTGACGCCGGCGACGAAGGCCATCATCGAGACCATGAGAGAAGTCATTGTATTTTCCTTAATTCGGTGAAATTGAACTGGTTATTATTTCAACGAATTTCCAGCTGCCCCCATAAATCCTTAGCGGCTGGACTTCGCTAAGAAGAGGTTGTCATTTGGGGGTGCGGGCAACAATGCGTAGTGGTACTCGTCTTTAATAGGACTTGCCAAACGTACGTACTCGAAAAGTCGGGTCAGTACTCAGACGGCTCGGCAGGGACCCGGCTGACTACTTGGAGCGACGTCACTGCGATCTTGGAACGCTTGCCGGTCGCTGGCTGCCGGAGCTACGGAAAGAAGAGGGCGACAGCGGCCAGGGCGCCGAGCATGGAGGGTCCGTGTGCCACTTCTGCTGCGTTTTTCCGGCCCTTTCGACTCACGATGACCACGGTGAGTAGCCCGTTCAGGATGAACCCGAGAAGGCCGCCATAGAAGAGTTGTGCCCAGCCTAGGTACCCGAGGTAGAGGCCCACCGGCGCGGCAAGCTTGACGTCACCCATGCCGATGCCGCCGGGGGAAATCAGACCCAAAACCAGGTAGCATGCGAACAAAATTACCGCCCCCAACAGTGCGCGCAGGAAAGTATCCAAATGCTCATCAAGGAGCCAGGGAAGGATAAATAATAGTCCGCCACCAGTAAGGAGCGACAATACGAGTGGATTGGGCAGTAAATGCAACGCGATATCGATCCTCGCGAGCTGAATGCCCAGGATGGCGAGAAATAGGAAAGCCGGCAGCGGGGGAGTAATTCCGAGGCGCAATGTAAAGGCCGCACACGCCGCTCCGGTGAGCGCCGCCGTCGTCATTTGTATAGGCCGGGCAGGCTGCGCACCCAGCCGGGGGAGCCGTTTGGCTATGAGTGCCTCTGCAAGAGGGGAAAGAGCTGCGCCCAGCACGGCGACGCCCACGACCAGGAGCCACCCGTTAGAACCGTCACTGCCAACCGAAAACACCGAGACCCCCTGCGTCAGTCAGGCCGGCGGGCGCTGAGGCGCTGTCCGGCTACCCCATTTTGACCCTGAACCGCCTAACGCGCTAATCTTGGTAGTCGTTGTGCGTGTCCTATTCCGATGGTGCGTGCCCGCTTGAGAATCCGGTTGCAGGATAGCTACTCAACGTGCACATTCGGAACTTCAGGATGACTGGTTACATGGAGCCCTCACCTCTGTTCCGGTAGCGCGCAGACAGTAGGTGCACGAGCTAGTGACACCTAAACAAGAACGCCAGAACAAGAACGAGGCAAACACCGTGCGTACGTACACCCCGAAGCCCGGCGATATCAACCGCCAGTGGCACGTCATTGACGCCACCGACGTTGTCCTTGGCCGTCTTGCAAGCCAGACCGCAATCCTGCTGCGCGGCAAGCACAAGGCCACCTATGCATCCCACATGGACATGGGCGACTTCGTCATCATCATCAACGCTGAAAAGGTAGCCCTGACCGGCGCCAAGCTGGAGCAGAAGCGCGCATACCGCCACTCCGGCTACCCGGGCGGCCTGACCTCCGTCAACTACGCGGAACTGCTGGAATCCAACCCGGTCCGCGCCGTTGAGAAGGCCATCAAGGGCATGCTCCCCAAGAACTCGCTCGCTGCACAGCAGCTGGGCAAGCTGAAGGTGTACCGCGGTGCCGAGCACCCGCACGCCGCCCAGCAGCCCAAGACTTTCGAAATCACCCAGGTCGCCCAGTAGTCCTGGCCACCAAACAACTTACTTAATACAAGGAGAATCGTGGCTCAGAACGAAGAACTGACCACCGAGGCCCCCGAGGCCGAGGAAAACCTGACCAGCTACACCTCTGAGAGCTCCGCTGCTGAAGCTGCTCCCAAGAAGGAACGCCCGGCCCTGACCGTTGCCGGCGCAGCTGTTGGCCGCCGCAAGGAAGCCGTTGCCCGCGTCCGCGTCGTGCCCGGCACCGGCAAGTGGACCATCAACGGCCGCGAGCTGGCGAACTACTTCCCGAACAAGCTGCACCAGCAGGACGTCAACGAGCCCTTCAAGATCCTCGATCTCGAAGGCGCCTACGACGTCATCGCACGCATCCACGGTGGCGGCATCTCCGGCCAGGCCGGCGCCCTGCGCCTCGGCATCGCCCGTTCCCTGAACGAGATCGACGTCGAGAACAACCGCCCGACCCTGAAGAAGGCCGGTTACCTGTCCCGCGACGCCCGTGTCATCGAGCGTAAGAAGGCCGGTCTCAAGAAGGCCCGCAAGGCACAGCAGTACTCCAAGCGCTAAAACCGCTTGCACGGAAAGCCCGTCCCGCCGTTTGGTGGGGCGGGCTTTCCTGTTGTACGCCCAGCATGGGCATTCGCTTGGAGGTGTAAGTCCTCTGAAGGAGAAGGTGGTTTAACTTCTAGCTAATGGCAACTGCGCCATCGTGAGGTGGGGTGGGAAGGAAGCCGGAGGCAAATCCCTGCACCGAGGGACACGAACCGCATAGAAGGCATGTTGGTCGGGGTGAGCCAGCAACGGATGGTGAAGCCCGTTCCACCGAAACGGCCAGTGTGTAAATGCGGCGGCGGCAGGGGGAAAGTGGATGTTCTTATCTGGGGAGGTCTGTCCCGGTGCGTCACCTGTTTGTTGGGTGGAGCGGTGCGGCCTTAAGGGCCGTTGCTGATGGGGCAGAAGTCAGCCGAGGGCATAGTACCGGCGGAATCGTATGGTTGCCGGGAAGGGCTGAACGCTGGGAATTGATGGTTTGAAGCAGTGCTTCTCGTGTGTTCCACAGGAATCGCAGCCAACCCACGGGAGTGGTGGGACAGAGAGTGAAGGAGCGAACGGTGAATCCGGGAGAACTGCTGTCTTTGCGTAGTGAGGACCCGGCGGGTATCGGGGAGAACATCAGGGATGGTCAGGGTCTGTGGGAGTCAGTGTTTTCCCGGCAGAATCTGATGATCGCGTTGAAACGTGTTGAGCGTAACCGGGGTGCTGCCGGTGCTGATGGGCTGGGCACGGAGGATCTCCGTGCGTGGTGCCTGGAGCACTGGGTGGCTACCCGGGATGCGTTGGACGCGGGTACTTATGCTCCGTTGCCGGTGCGTCAGGTGATGATTCCCAAACCTGACGGCGGGGAACGGAAGCTGGGAGTACCGTCCGTGCTGGATCGGTTGATCCAGCAGGCAGTCGCGCAAGTCCTGTCCCCGGTCTTTGATCCGGGGTTCGTGCCGGTCTCGTATGGGTTCCGGCCGGGCAAGAGCGCCCATGATGCGGTGAAGGTCGCCCGAACGGTGATCGGTCAAGGGTGTCGGTGGGTGGTCGAGGTTGATCTGGATGCGTTCTTTGACCGGGTGAACCACGACGTGCTGATGGCCAGGGTTGCGCGGAAAGTGAAAGACAAGCGGCTCTTGAAGCTGATTCGGCGCTATCTTGAAGCAGGGATCATGGCTGATGGGGTGCGGCAGCCAACGGTGGAGGGAACCCCGCAGGGGTCGCCTTTGTCGCCGTTGCTGTCCAACATCATGCTGGACGATTTTGATCAGGAGTTCTGGGGTCGGGGGCACCGTTTCGTGCGGTATGCCGATGACATCAGGGTCTTTGTGAAGTCCAGGAGGGCCGCAGAACGGGTGCTGGATCGGGCCACGAAAGTGCTTGAGAAGGGCCTGAAATTGAGGGTCAACCGGGAGAAATCCGTAATCAACCCAGCAAGTGTAGCTACGTTGCTGGGTTTCGGGTTTTACTTCACCAAAGCCGGGGTGAGGATCCGGATCGCGCCGAAGGCGTTCAAACGCATGAAGGACCGCATCCGGGAACTGACCTCGCGCAAATGGAGTGTCTCCATGGACTACCGCATCCAACAACTGAACCGCTATGTTCGCGGATGGATGGGCTACTTCCGGCTGTCACAGACGCCGCGGAAGTTCTCCGACCTTGATGAGTGGTTCAGGCGAAGGATGCGTCAAATCCGGTGGAAGGAATGGAAGAAACCGCGAACACGGGTGGCAAAGCTGCGCAAGCTCGGGATCAGGCCCGATTTGGCCTACCAATGGGGCATGACCAGCCGCGCTTACTGGCGGACCGCGGGCTCGCCCATTCTCCAACGCGCCCTCCCCAACCAACACTGGGTGGAGGAAGGCCTCCTACTCTTTCACACTGCTTGGGACCGTTTTCAACGACCTGGCGAACCGCCGTATGCGAGGCCCGCACGTACGGTGGTGTGAGAGGAGGGCCGGGAAACCCGGCCCTCCTACTCGATTCCTGTGCGTTCTGCGACAGGCGCCGTATTCTACGGAACTAGCCGGTAAACGGTTGTACCGCCTACGTCAATTGGACTGAAGTTCGTCTGGACCCATTCATGGATAGCCAATAGCTCAGGGCTGTTTCCGGGAATCTTGAGCTGCTCTGGCTGGATGACCAGATTGCATACCTTCCCCGCACCCACCCAATCCTGAAACTGGCGCAGAGTCGGAGCGGGGTCAGTGGCAGCGAAACCACCCAGCGGCATGACGGGACGGTGGAGCTCAAGTTGGAAGCGCGCGGCCGTTTGCCCCGGGTATGTGGCTGCGGGCCATGTGCAAGCGGGGCCGGCACCGCCCAGATAGGCCGAAAGCTGCGGGCTGGGTCCGTTCCCTATAGCGAGTCCCTTCCCCCAAGCAGGATTGTCGTTCTTAATTCCGTCCATGAAGCGGCTGAGGGTGTACTGGCTTTTCGCGAGGCCGCCCGACAAGGGGTTGGATCCCTGTTGCGGAGTAGTAACGCTAAGACCGTTGCAGAAGAGAGGCCCGACGGCCAAGAGGGCGGCCGACGTCCAAATAGCGGCCGGCTTAATCCAGGATAGTGGCTGGGGTACGACCAGAAAGGCAATGCAAATTATTCCGGCGAGAAAGAGCCCGGACCCAAGGAGCTCCGGATATGCATCGCTCAACTGCCACATTGCCCGGTAAAAAATGAAGCTGGCCAAGAGCGCTGCAGCTGTTCCCCAACGGTTCACGGCCGTCGGAATGCTGGTCAGAACCAGCTCGGCCCCCTGCGCCAAGCAGAGCGCAAGAGGCGCGGCAAGGGACGCAGTGTAGTAGGAATGGAAGCTGTTGCCCATAAAACTCAGAACAAAGAATGTAGTTAGCATCCAAACGACGGAGGCTAGGGCCAGGGTTGCCCGATTTCGGGTGTATTTCCGACGGAATAGCTGGAGGACGATTGCAGCACATGAAATTAGTGCTGGTACAAGCAGCCATCCTATTTCTTGCCCATAGTTTGAGTTGAACAAGCGAAAAAATCCTGCGTCCGAATCCACGTTCCGCATCGCTTCGGGAAGGAGGGTGCTCCATGGATCAGCTTGCTGTTTCAGGACGCGATCCAGTCCGTTGTAGCCCACCGTCAATTCCAACATGCTGTTGGTCAAGGAGCCCCCAACGTAGGGCCGATCGGCAGAAGGTGTTAAATCCACCAAGAGCGGCCATGCAAGTGCGCCGCCAGCCAGAACTGATGCGGAGGCGGTGAGTGACAATAGCTTTGATTTCCACGTTCCACTGGAATAGAACACAAATATCGTGACGATCGCGGGCAGTACCAAAAATGCCTGCAGTTGTTTTGCCCAGAAGCCGAGTGCAAGAATACTTGCGGCCAACAACAAATATCTGAGGCCGCCGGATTCCGTAGCCGAGATCCCGGCGCACAAGGCTGCGAGCATGAGCACGACCATTAGTGGATCAGGATTGTTGTACCGGGCCAGGAGGACGGTGATCGGCGTCGTTGCGAAAGCTGCACTGGCGAGTAGGGCAGTGCGCGCAGGACAACAGCGTTTCACCAATTTATAGATGAGCAGCACGCTGCCTAACGTCATGATCACCTGAGGCAGCAACAACGCCCATGGGTTCAGTCCGAAGATTCGGCACGAGAGACCGATGACCCAGAGGCTGAGCGGCGGTTTGTCCACAGTTATGGAGTTTCCCCAATCGGCCGACGCGAAGAAGAAGGCCGTTGGGTCGTGCAGCCCGGACTGGACAGCTGCAGTGTAGTAGGCGTTGGCCCACCCATTCGATGCAAGAGCCCAGGTGTACAAGATGCCGGCCCCAATCAGGATCCCCAAAAGCCCTGCTCCTGCCGGCGTAGGTAGGCTCCATCCATTTGCGGTTCTTGCCCGCGCGCAGCCCCTAGCTCCTGAGATCGTAGAGCGTGACTCCATCGACGGTTTCCCCCCTGAAATTGGATCGCACCCAATCCGTAATAGACACAGCCTCCTCGCCTAGAGGCACTTCGTCCACTATGGTTTGCTGCCAGATGAAGTAGGCAACATTGTCGTCCCGCACCATTGCCTTGAATTGCGTGAGTGTGGGCGCAGGATCGTTGCCCAGCCATCCGCCGAGAGGAATGACTGGCCGGCCGGAGGCAAGGGCGTACAAGGCTGCGTCCTGGGCAGTGTAGGTAGCTGCCGCCCATCGCGATGAAGTCGAATCCTGAAGCAGGGCGGTCACTTCGACAGACGGCTTCAGACCGAACCCCAAGTGTCTAGCCAGAGGCGGATCTCCCACATAGGCGGCTTGCAAATGAGCCGACAAGGAGTTCGGGTTGTTGCCAACGGGACCCGACAAGGGATTTGTGCCTTCATGCGAATTGCTGAGGGTAATGACGTCGGTAGCCAACGGTGCCAGAACCAGTGCTATCGGCACTAAGGCTAATGTCAGGGAGGTCATGAGCCGGCGTCTGGCACCTAGCCAACCGGCCACGGTCAGCCCAATAACGAAGACATCGAACAGGGGGACAAGTCCCCACTCGTTGCTGTACTGGAAGATGCGCCAAGCAACGTACCCGGTACCGGCAACAAGTACGGCACCAATCAACCTCGGTGCAATGCGCTGCCGTTGAATCCATAGAAAGTGGATGCCCAAGGGAACCACAACTGCGGACGGCGCAGCAAGCGAAAAGGTGTAATAGGTATGGGTCATGGTACCCATGAAGCTCAACAGACAGTATGACGTGACAAGCCAAACGACGCCGGTCGCGACGAGGGCCTTCGTGGAACGTCGGGATCCCAGTTGCTTCCAGAGCACGATCAAGGCGACGGAACTCATCAGGGCGGTCAGCAGGAGCCAGGCCCCTTCGGGTGCAAAGTTTGCGTTGAAGAGGCGGCCGAATCCGCCGTCATACGAGTCCGGTCCCTGGGCCGGGACCGGACGTCCGGTTTCCGAGCCTTCCGTGAACCGCAAAAAGCGAGCCAATCCGTTGTAGTCGAGTGTGAGTTCGAGGATGCTGTTGGTTGCTGATCCGCCGATGTAGGGTCGGTTGGCTGCTGGTGTGAGTTCGACGATTGCCATCCACCAGCCGCCGCTGATGACTAGGGCGCCGAGTGCCCCGAGGAGGCGGAGGAGCCGTGAGGCGATGGTTCCGGCGCCGAAGAGCAGGACGGCGAGCACCAGGGCCGGGATGGGAAGGAAGGCTTGGATTTGTTTGGCCATGAAGCCCAGGCCGAGCGACGTTCCGGCGAGCAGGTACCAGGTCCAGCGGTTGTCCTCGATGCCGCGGATGATGAAGTAGGCTGCGGTCACAGTGAGCAGCCCCATCAGCGGTTCAGGATTGTTGTATCGGGACATCAGCACGACGACGGGGGTGGTGGCGTAGATCAGGCCACCGAGCAGGGCCAGTGCGGCGGGGTGGCTGCGACGGATGATTTTGTAGATCAGCCAGGTGGTGGCAACTCCCATGAGGGCTTGGGGGACGAGCAGTGCCCATGAGTTCAGTCCGAAGAGCCGGACGGAGAGTGACATAATCCAGATGCTCAGCGGCGGTTTGTCGACGGTGATGAGGTTGCCGGCGTCGAGGGAACCGTAGAAGAAAGCTTTCCAGTTTTGGGATCCTGCTTGTGCCGCCGCAGAGTAGTAGGGGTTGGCCCAGCCATTTCGGTCCAGTCCCCATAGGAACGCCGTTGCGGTCCCGAGGAGAAGGGCGGCAAGGCCGATCTTCTCCCAAGGCCAGGAACCGCTCGGGGCTAGACCTGGACGAAGGGCCGTTGTCCGGCTCCTGGTTGCAATCGTCATCGGAGCGATTCCCCGGCAGCGCGAAGTCGTCCGGTTACGGTTGAGCGCGCGTCATGACGCTGTACTCGGAAGACCCAGAGACGCAAAAGCACAAAGCGCATCAGCGTTGCCAAGACATTGGCCGCGGTAAGTGTCAGAAGCTCCGTGTTGGGGGCGGCATCGGGGTGCACCAAGTGGAGAAGCAACAACGAAGAAGATGTGATGCACCAAGCGAGCAGAAACACCAGAAAGCCTTGGAATTGCTGTGTGAAGAGCTTCTCCGGCCCACTGATGCCGAAAGTGAAACGACGGTTGGCGGTTGTGTTTCCTATGGCAGTAAGCAATAGAGCCAGAAAATTGGCTTCCTGTGCGCTAAAGGGGCCTTGGAGTATCAGATACAACAGAGCGAAAGCCAGCGTTGAAGCGACGCCAACGAGCCCGAACCGGAGTACTTGGCCGAAGAAGCTCGGCCGCCCTATCGGCGCTATCGGTCCCCGGCCAAGCTCAGCATAGATTGCCTGAATCGGGATAAGGCCCTTGATCAGGGAAGTACCCACCCGTGCCATTCCCCGGAGGTCAGCAAGTGCTGTCTGCTTGATGTCAACGCGGCTGTCTGGGTCGTCAACCCAGTCAACCGGGATTTCGTGAATTCGAAGTCCCGAACGCTCAGCGATGATCAGCAATTCAGTGTCAAAGAACCAGCCGTTGTCTTCCACATGCGGCAGTAAACGATGGGCGACGTCCGCTCGGATCGCCTTGAAACCGCACTGCGCGTCTGAGAACCTCACCTGCATGGTCCGCCGCAGGAGGAAATTGTAGGACCTGGAAATAAACTCCCGCTTGGGCCCACGGATAACGCGAGAACTCTGGCCGAGCCTCGTGCCGATCGAGATGTCGGAGTGGCCCGACAAAAGAGGTGCCACCAATGGCGGCAGTGCCGCGAGATCCGTGGAAAGATCCACATCCAGGTACGCGAGCACCTTCGCGTCGGAAGCGCCCCATGCATCCCTTAGGGCATGGCCGCGTCCCTTGACCTCAAGGCGCCGATACTCGACGTTCGGCATCTTCCCGCTGAGGCGGGAGGCAATCACCGGGGTCCGGTCGGTGCTTGCATTATCGGCGATGGTGATCTTCCACGTCGACGGCATTTCTTGCGTCAAGTAGTCGGCGAGCCTTGTGATGCTGCTTTCGAGTACCGCTTCCTCGTTGAAGACCGGTACAACAATTTCGAGCGCCAAGCCCCCATAGCTAGGTGTCATGAATGGATCGTAGGAGCGGTCGTATGGCGCGGGCGAGGCTTTTCGGTAAAGACAGGTACTTATAGCTGAAAACCAAGTAGTCGCTCCCCCAATTTGCTTCAGGCCGTAGTCACTACTCGTTTCCGCGAGTGGAGTACCTGCTGGAGCCCCCGACTGACGCGGCCCAAGCCCGCAACCGCCGTTCAAACGGCTTCTCTACTAACTCATGAAGTACGCCGGCAGTTGCAACCGCTACGACGACGACAAGGCCTGACAAGCCCAACACCTCCAATCCCGATCGAGCCTCGGTCCAAGGTCGGAACACACGTAGGACTAATTCGTGAATTAAGTACAGGGCAAACGACCATTGTCCGAGCTTGACCACTAGGGGGGAGGCAAACGTGCTGGCCTTACCCGCAATGTCTTCGTTGGCGAACGCCGCTATGACAGCTAGAAACCCAGGGGCCATGACCACATTGGCGAGTGTTACTGGAACGGACATTCCGCTTAGGACCAATGATGCCGCGAGCAGGCCAACAGTTAGCATCGCTAGCAAACCCAGGGCTGCCGTACCCGAGAACTTTGGTCGCCAGCCGGCCTTCATCAGACTCGCGAGACACATCCCGAGAATAAACTCTCCAAGCCGAAACAACGGCATGGTGCCGAGAAGGTAGTCAGCTGTGGGCATCGACGTGATTGCCGCCAGAACCATCAGCAGTATCACCGAGCCCACAGGCACACATATGAAGAGTCGGTAGTGGCCGGGCAGGTGACCAAGCTTTCTGAACAGCAATGGAAACATCAGGTAGAAGAACGCTTCGCAGGAGAGCGACCAAGATACGCCGTTGAATGAGTTCAGGAACGGGCTCGCCGGGATCCAGGCTTGGGTAAGCGTGGCGACAAAAGGTGCGCTTGTCCACGATGCACGCACTGACGTCGGCAATGCGGGCGCCCAGATGGCCAACACCATCGTCAACAGATGTAGTGGCCAGATCCGCGCAATCCGGTGAAGGTAGAACCTTCGTGTCAGCACTTCCTTCTTTTGGGACCAGGACAAAACGAAACCGGAGAGAATGAAAAAGAAACTGACGGCCGTGAAACCGTAGCCGAACACCGCCAGGCTATCCCCGATTGGGGTGAAGTAAATTCTCAAGTGATACAGGAGCACGGCAAGGGCAGCAAAGAAACGAAGACCTGTCAGACTAGTCAACTGTCGATCCGAAGCCGGCATCGTCCTACCCCCAATATGCGCCGTTAAGCTTGCTGGCGTGAGCATATCCAAGAAGCCGCAATTCCAGGCTCAAGATTGGCGCAGCAGACTTCCGAGGGCCTGCGCGGAGGGCCAGCCCCTCTCATCCTCTACACTTGACCGGTGTCTAGATTATTTGGAACTGATGGTGTCCGGGGGCTCGCGAACGGTCTGCTGACTGCGGAGCTGGCCATGCAGCTGGCCCAGGCGGCCGCCGTCGTGCTCGGCCACGACCGCAACTCCAACGGCTCACGGCCCCGCGCCGTGGTGGCACGCGACCCGCGCGCCAGCGGCGAATTCATCGCCGCAGCGGTGGAGGCCGGGCTCTCCAGCTCCGGCATCGACGTCTATGACGCCGGCGTCCTTCCCACCCCTGCGGCGGCCTACCTGGTGGCTGACCTGGACGCGGACTTCGGCGTCATGATCTCCGCCTCCCACAACCCCGCACCGGACAACGGCATCAAGTTCTTCGCCCGCGGCGGCCAGAAGCTCCCCGACGATGTGGAAGACGCCATCGAGGCCCAGATGTCCAAGGAAGCCGCCCGCCCCACCGGCGCCGACGTCGGGCGCATCCAGCGCTTCTCCGACGCCGAGGACCGCTACATCGTCCACCTCCTGCGCACCCTCCCGCACAACCTTGAAGGCCTGAAGGTTGTCCTCGACTGCGCCCACGGCGCCGCCAGCGGCTGCTCCCCTCAGGTCTTCAAGGACGCCGGCGCGGACGTCGTCGTCATCGGCGCGGAGCCGGACGGCCTCAACATCAACGAGGGCGTCGGCTCCACCCACCTTGGCCCGCTCAAGGAAGCCGTGGTCAAGTACCAGGCGGACCTGGGCATCGCCCACGACGGCGACGCCGACCGGTGCCTGGCAGTGGACCACGAGGGCAACGAAGTGGACGGCGACCAGATCATGGCCATCCTCGCCATCGCGCTCCAGAAGTCAGGCAAGCTCAGGGACGACGTCCTGGTCGCCACCGTCATGAGCAACCTCGGCCTCAAGATCGCCCTCCGCCAGGCTGGCATCAGCATCCGCGAAACCGCGGTGGGGGACCGGTACGTCCTCGAGGAAATGCGCGACGGCGGCTACAACCTCGGCGGCGAACAGTCCGGCCACGTGATCTTCTCCGACCACGCCACCACCGGCGACGGCGTGCTCACCGGCCTGCAAATCGCAGCCCAGGTGGCCCTGACGGGCAAGCCGCTCAAGGAACTGGCCACCGTGATGACCAAGCTCCCGCAGGTCCTCATCAACGTCAAGGGCGTGGACCGCACCCGGGTCGGCAGCAACGATGTCCTGGCCCAGGCCGTCGCCGCCGCCGAGGCAGCCCTCGGGGAGTCGGGACGCGTCTTGCTGCGTCCCTCCGGCACCGAACCCGTGGTGCGCGTCATGGTGGAAGCTGCCGACGAAGAGACCGCACAGTCCATCGCCGAGCACCTCGCCCAGGTGGTCCGAAGCGAACTCGCCCTGGAACTCGCCTCAAGCTAGGCAGCAACAAAAGTGGCCCGCCTCCCGAAAGGGATGCGGGCCACGCGTCTGTGCAAAAACTACGGCGTGCGTTCCTTCAGCGCATCCCGGATCTCGGTCAGCAGCGCAACTTGCGGATCCTCCGCCGCCTCCTTCTTCACGTCCTTGTTGATCCCCAGCCGGCGGTTGCGGCGCTCGATCATTAGGTTCATCGGCATCACCACCACAAAGTAGATGGCTGCCGCGATGAGCAGGAAGTTCACCAGCGCCGTCAGCAGGACGCCGAACTCGATGGCGTTGCCATTCAGCTCCACCCTGGCGAAGCTGTCGAAGTTGGGCGCGCCCACCAGGCCTGAGATGAACGGCATGAGCACCTTGTTCACCATCGCTGTGACCACGGCCCCGAACGCAGTACCCATGACGACTGCGACGGCAAGGTCAACAACGTTGCCCTTCATAATGAAGTTCTTGAATCCTGTCAGCATGGGACCTACGCTAGCCCACCTTCAGTAACTGTCCTTGAAGGCGCCGTCGTTTTCCGTCGTCGTTCGAGGAGCCGTTTCCCCGTCTGTCCTGTTGAATCAGCAGCCGTGACGGAATTTTGCGGATATGGCGGGTGAGTCTGATTGAGGCGTTTGATGGAGAGCCACCATATGACCGCTAATGGCACGGCCGCCCATGGTGCCCCGAAAATGGTAAGAGGCCAGGTCAGGCTAGCTGCAGCCAAATGCAGAGGCGGAGTTAGGTAGATCAAGCCAAAAGCGAACGTGGTCGAGACCCGCAAGAACGCGGATCCCTGTCGCTCCAGGAGGTACATAATGACTGGGACGAAAAGGATTGCGTCGTAAGTCGCGAGATGGGGTGAAAATGTCACCGTTGTGGCCAAAGTGGCTACCCAGACGTCGCGCACCGCAAGAGTGGAGCTCCATTTGACAATGTGGACGATAAGGATGGTGGCGCCGAGGGGAAGCGGCAGGAACGTTAGCAGAGGAGTTGCCCACGTACCCCATGTAGGTGGCAAGAACGCCTGGACGAGGGAGGGTAGTCCCACCATTTTCCAGGCCTGTCCCTGTTGCACCTCGTCCGTGTACAGGGGACTTGAAAGAGCGGCGAGCCATTGTTGCACGCCTTGCGATCCCACGAGCGCAAAAGAGAGGCCCAGGAGGAGGGAGCATGTGGTGGCGAAGGAGGCAAGTGCACGATAACTCCGCGTGGCCAGGAGTATTAGTGGAACAATCACGACCAGCTGTGGCTTAGCAAAGCCAAGTCCGAATACCGCGCCGGACCAAACCGGGTGGTTGCTTGTGATTAGCCGTATACCGATAAGCCAGACAGCGAGAATAAATGCCGAGTCCTGGCCGCCGCCGAGAAGTTCGAACACAACAGGCGAAGCAAGGACCGAGAGAATGACCGCGCCCTTCTTTCGTGCCAGGAGTCCAGGAGCGAGAGTCCTGAGGCTCAGCAGGCACCCGATTAGCAGGCTGGTGCTTATAGCGAGCCACAGGAGCCCGCTCACGTTGTAGGGGAGCAAAGCAAGCGGGGCATAAAACAGCGCAACAACCGGCGGCGAAACGAACCAGGAAAGCGGTACTTCGGTACCAACGCTTTCAGTTTGGAAAGCGCTTTGACGTTCCGGGTCGTACAGGTTGCCTGAAGCCGGTTCCAGCAGGAGACTACCGCCGGTCCAATGAGCAAGGTAGTCCGGCAGGAATGGGCCCTGGGCTCCGGGGTTCGAAATGCGCACAGCGGTCGATAACGCGATTCCGACTGCGGAAGCCACGGCAAAAAAGAGCGGATAAAGTCGGAGCCGTTCCGGCGTGATGAAGCGGTCAACTCGCTGAACCACACGGTGCAGATGGGCGCGAGCCCGGGGCAACGGACGAGATATGCGGTTAGGGGACCTCTGCGCCATGGAACGTGAGGCTACCCGACGAAGGCTCTTCGTCATCGCTGATTGGGGACAAGATTCCCGCAGGAATGACGAAAGACCGGCTTCGGCCAACCAACCTAGCGCACCGGCATTACAGGTACGCGGGCGCCGCCTCCACGCCGAAGTATTCCTCCAGCGTCGAAATCCCGCGGGCGGACATATCCGTGGCCGCCTCTACACCCACGAACCGCAGGTGCCACGGCTCGTAGTAGTAGCCCGTAATGGGATGCAGCATCCACGGATACCGCACCACGAACCCGAACCGGTAGGCGTTCGCCTTCGCCCACACGGCCGCGGGCTGGTCCGCGAAGCACGGCTGGAAGCTGCACGCGCCGCCGCCGTCGGCAATATCAAACGCCCAGCCCGTCTGGTGTTCCGAGTGGCCCGGCCGCGCGCTGGCCGTGTCTGCGTCGGCCTGCCCCCGCGCCGCTACATACCCGTTGTACGTAGTCACCTGCGTGCCGTACGACCGGTAGCCGCTCGCCAGGACCATCGCGACACCGTCCCGCGCGGCTGCCGCGAACATCGCCTCCGCCGCGGCAGCCGTCGTGCTGTTCAGCAGCGCCGCCTCACCCGAAGCGGAGATTGCGACGGCGGGACGCACCAAATCAGCCGGCGCATAGTCCGCGGGCGCCAGCGGACGGTGCTTGTTCACGATGACCCACTGGCTCGCCGGGTCCGTCAGCGAAAACTGCCGGCCCAGGCTGGCTGAGGGCGGCGCCGCCGGGGACGGCACCTCCGGTGACTGGCCCACGGTGGCGGCTTCCGGCGTCGTGCCCGGCGAAGCTGCCAGGGCTGTGGGGGAAACAGCGGCAGGGGAGGAGGCAACGGCGGACGACGACGGCACCGCCACGGGTGCCTCCGGCGTGCAGGCTGACAGGACAGTCAGCCCTGCGCCGGCCGCGAGGAAACGGGCGAAGCTGCGGCGGCTCGGGGAACCGCAGTTGTGGCACACCTGTGCTAAACCTTCCGCAGGAGCATCCGGCGGATCGAGTGGTCCGCCTCCTTGGTGAGCACCAGCTGCGCGCGGCCCCGGGTCGGCAGGACGTTCTCCTCCAGGTTGGGTTCGTTGATCCGCTTCCAGATGTCCCGGGCCGTGCTCTCCGCCTCTTCATCCGACAACGTGGCGTACCGGTGAAAGTAGGACTCCGGCTGCGCGAACGCCGTGCTCCGCAGCTTCCGGAACCGGTCCACATACCACTCCTCGATGTATGAAGTCTTGGCGTCCACGTAAATCGAAAAGTCGAAGAAGTCACTCAACGCCAGGCCCTGGCGGCCGTCATGCCGCGGCCGCGCCGGGGCCAGGACGTTCAGGCCCTCCACAATCAGGACGTCCGGACGGCGGACCACCACTTCCTTGCCGGGGACGATGTCGTACGTGACATGCGAGTACCAGGGCGCCCGGACCTCCTCCGCGCCGCTTTTGATCTCGCTGACGAACCGCAGCAGCGCCCGCCGGTCGTAGGACTCGGGGAAACCCTTCCGGTCCAGCAACTGCCGGCGCTTGAGCTCTGCCAGGGGATAGAGGAACCCGTCCGTGGTGATCAGCTCCACGTTCGGGGTTCCGGGCCAGCGGCGGAGCATCTCCCGCAGCACGCGCGCAATGGTGGACTTTCCGACGGCAACGGATCCGGCAACGCCGATGACGAACGGGGTGCGCTGGGTCTGCTCCCCCAGGAAGGTTGTGGTGGCCGCATGCAATTGCCCCGCGGCTTCGACATAAAGGTGCAGCAGCCGGGACAGCGGGAGGTAGACATCCCGGACCTCGTTGATGTCCAAGGGGTCGCCAAGACCACGAAGGCGCAGCACGTCCTCTTCATTAAGGGGCTGTTCCATCTGGGCTGCGAGCCGGGACCAGGTTTGCCGGTCCAGCTCCACGAACGGCGAGGCACCCTCCCCGTTCGCTTCGTTGCGTTGCGAAGTCACGCTAAAGATTCTGCCCCGCGCCCGCGCCATCACGAAATGGCGGCGACACGTCAGCGCGGCGGCGTGGTCACCTTCACGCCGAAGTCCTGGCGCGAACGCGCGTGGCGCTGACCGGCCCGTTTAGAGCAACCGGGCATGCTCCCGATAGTCTTGTGCCTATGTGTGGAATCGTGGGATACGTAGGCCGTTCGTCTGACGGTGCAATTAAGGGTCACAGTGCTTTGGATGTTGTCCTTGAGGGGCTGCGCCGCCTGGAGTACCGCGGGTACGATTCCGCCGGTGTGGCGGTGGTGTCCGAAGGGACCATCGAGTCGAGGAAGAAGTCGGGCAAGCTGACCAACCTGGTCGCCGAGCTGGAGGCCCGGCCGCTGCCGGCAGCCACCACCGGGATCGGGCACACCCGCTGGGCCACGCACGGCGGCCCCACGGACCGCAACGCGCACCCGCATCTGTCCGACGACGGCAAGCTCGCCGTGATCCACAACGGCATCATCGAAAACTTCGCCGAGCTCAAGCTCGAGCTGCTGGAAAAGGGTGTCACCTTCATCTCGGAGACCGATACCGAGGTCGCCGCAGCCCTGCTGGGCGACATCTTCCGGAACAAGCTCGGTGGTGACACGTCCAACGGTGGCCTGACCCGCGCCATGGAACTGGCCTGCCAGCGCCTCGAGGGCGCTTTCACGCTCCTGGCCGTGCACGCCGACCAGCCCGACGTCGTCGTGGCCGCGCGCCGCAACTCGCCGCTCGTGGTCGGCCTGGGCGAAGGGGAGAACTTCCTCGGCTCGGACGTCTCCGGCTTTATCGACTACACCCGCCGCGCCGTGGAGCTGGGCCAGGACCAGATCGTCACCATCACCGCTGACACGGTGGACATCACCGACTTCTACGGCAACCCGGCCTCCGGCAAGGAATACCACGTGGACTGGGACCCTGCCTCCGCGGAAAAGGGTGGCTTCTCCTCGTTCATGGAGAAGGAAATCCATGACCAGCCCGACGCCGTGGCGCAGACCCTGCTGGGCCGCTCGGACATCAAGGGCAAGCTGACCCTCGATGAGCTGCGGATTGACCCGGAGCTGCTGAAGAAGGTCGACAAGATCATCGTGCTGGCCTGCGGCACCGCCGCGTACGCCGGGACCGTGGCCAAGTACGCCATCGAGAACTGGTGCCGGATCCCCACGGAGGTGGAGCTGGCCCACGAGTTCCGCTACCGCGACCCCATCCTGAACGAGAACACCCTGGTGGTCTCCATCAGCCAGTCCGGTGAGACCATGGATACCCTGATGGCCGTCCGCTACGCCCGCGAGCAGGGCGCCAAGACGATCTCGATCTGCAACACCAACGGCTCCACCATCCCGCGCGAATCCGACGCCGTGCTGTACACGCACGCCGGCCCGGAAATCGCCGTCGCCTCCACCAAGGCGTTCCTGGCCCAGATCACCGCCGCCTACCTGCTGGGCCTTTACCTGGCCCAGCTCCGCGGCAACATCTTCTCCGGGCAGATCAAGGACGTCCTGGCGGACCTGAACAAGATCCCCGCCAAGATCCAGACCATCCTGGACAACGCCGGCCCGCTGCGTGAACTCGCGCGGAGCATGGCCAACGAGAAGTCCGTCCTGTTCCTGGGCCGCCACGTAGGCTACCCGGTGGCGCTCGAGGGCGCGCTGAAGCTCAAGGAAATCGCCTACATCCACGCCGAAGGCTTCGCCGCCGGCGAGCTCAAGCACGGCCCCATCGCCCTGATCGACGAGGGCCAGCCGGTGTTCGTGGTGGTCCCGTCCCCGCGCGGCCGCGACTCGCTGCACTCCAAGGTGGTCTCCAACATCCAGGAAGTCCGCGCCCGCGGTGCCCGCACGCTGGTGATCGCCGAGGAAGGCGACGAAGCGGTCAAGGCCTATGCCGAGCACGTCTTCTACGTCCCGGAGACGCCCACCCTGCTGATGCCGCTCCTGACCACCGTGCCGCTGCAGATCTTTGCCGCCGAACTCGCCGCCGCCAAGGGCTACGACGTGGACCAGCCGCGCAACCTCGCCAAGAGCGTCACCGTCGAATAGCAGAGATGCACGCAGAAGACCCCGGGCCCCACGGCCCGGGGTCTTCCGCGTTAAGGTCCAGCTTTTGCGCTATCGGCGGACAACTGGCTCAACCGGCGCGCGCCGGCTTCCGCCCGGGGGCGCCACCGTAGAATGAGCGCATGATCGTTGGCATTGGCGTAGACGTAGTAGACATCGAGCGGTTTGGCCGCCAGCTTGAACGGACACCGGGCCTGCGGGACCGCCTGTTCGTCCCCGCGGAACGGGAACTGAACACCCGGTCCCTGGCTGCCCGGTTCGCTGCCAAGGAAGCTGTAGCCAAAGTCCTGGGCGCCCCGGCCGGCATGAACTGGCAGGACTGCTGGATCGGCCTGGACCAGAACGGCCCCACCGTCCAGGTCAAGGGAACGGTGCTCGCCGTCGCCGAGGCCAAGGGCGTCAAGCGCTGGCACCTGTCCATCAGCCACGACGGCGGCATCGCCACGGCCACGGTCCTGGCCGAGGGCTGAGCCGGCGGCCCGCCGCATGATCAACGCCTACACCGGCACGCAGGTCCGGGCAGCCGAGCAACCCCTCCTCGACGCCGGGCTCGGCGACGCCCTCATGCAGCGCGCCGCACACGGCCTCGCCAACGCCGTGGTCCGCGAGCTCCAGGCCCGCGGAACACGGCTGTATGGCGCCGGCGTCGTGGTGCTCACCGGAAAGGGCAACAACGGCGGCGACGGCCTGTACGCCGGCGCCTTCCTTGCCGCCAGGGGAATGCGTACGACGGCGGTCCTCACCGGGGATGCCGCCCATCCAGCTGGTTTGGCAGCCTTTGAGCGCGCAGGCGGCCGGGTGCACCGGCTTACCCAGGCGGCACTTCCCGGGCTGGCAGCCGAAGCCGCCAGGGCCGACGTCGTTATCGATGCCATGCTTGGCACCGGCGCGAAGGGCGGCCTGCGGGGGACCGCCGCGGACCTCGTCCGTGCCCTGGGCGGGGACCGCAGGCGCGGCTTCGTGGTGGCGTGCGACCTTCCCAGCGGCATTGATGCCGATACCGGCGAAGCGTCCGCGCCGGTCCTCCCTGCTGACCTGACCGTCACCTTCGGCGGCGCGAAGACCGGCCTCCTGGCCGACCCCGGAGCGGACCATGCCGGCCGGGTCATCGTGGTGCCCATCGGGATCGAGGAGCACCTGCCGGGACCGTCGCTGCGCCGGCTTGGAGACGAAGATTTCGCACGCCTCCTGCCGCATCCGGCCCGGCGCGCCCACAAATACTCCCGGGGCGTGCTCGGCGTGGTGGCCGGTTCCGAGGACTACCCGGGGGCCGCGGTCCTGGCATGCCGGGGCGCGCTGGCCGCGGGCGTGGGCATGGTCCGCTACCTGGGGCCGCCCGCCGTGGCGGAGTTGATCCGCCAGTCCTGTCCCGAAGTGGTCTGCAGCACCGGCAGCGTGGCGGACAACCGGGTGCAGGCGTGGCTGGTGGGCTCGGGCATGGGACCGCAGGACCACGAGCAACTGGCCCGGGCACGGGACGCCATCGAATCGGGCCTTCCGGTCGTGGCCGACGCCGGCGCGCTGGCCGCACTTCCGGACAGGCTCGCACCGCACGTGGTGCTTACCCCGCACGCCGGCGAACTCGCCTCGCTGCTGCACCGCCTGGGCGGCGGGGAGGACCGGGAAGCCGTTGAAGCCGGGACGCTGGCCGCCGTGCGCCGGGCTGCGGACCGCACCGGAGCCACCGTCCTGCTCAAGGGCGCCACGACACTCGTCGCCGCACCCCACGGCGGGACCTTCAGCCAGGCCGACGGCACTCCCTGGCTCGCCACAGCGGGGAGCGGGGACGTGCTGGCCGGCGTCATCGGTGCGCTGCTCGCCCAGGCGGGGCCCGGCGTCGGGCACTTCAAGGCGCTTGGAATCGACGACGGCGACCGCTGGGCTGCGCTGGCCGCGCTGGGGGCCGCGCTGCACGGGCGTGCCGGTCGTGCAGCGTCCGACAAGGCCTCCGGCGGCCCGATCGCCGCCAGCGGAATCGCCGGTACTATACCCGAAACGTGGGGTAAGGTCAGCATGCTTAGTAACCCTGGAGCCAGGAAACGTAAAAGTCACAGCCAACCATTACGGTAGGCATTAGTTCGCACCAGCAGCAGGGGCGTTCCGATGCCCTCTGCTGCTGACCAACAATGAGGAGCACGATGGAAGTCTGGCCTGGAACTGCCTACCCGCTGGGGGCTACCTTTGACGGCACCGGCACGAATTTCGCCCTGTTCAGCGAACAGGCGAAGCGGGTCGAACTCTGCCTCCTGGCCGACGACCTCACCGAGACCCGGATCGAACTCACCGAGGTGGACGGCTATGTCTGGCACTGCTACCTCCCGCACATCCAGCCCGGCCAGAAGTACGGCTACCGGGTCCACGGCCCGTACGACCCCGCGGGCGGCAACCGGTTCAACCCCAACAAGCTGCTGATGGACCCCTACGCCAAGGCCATCCAGGGCCAGATCGACTGGGACCCGGCGCTCTTCTCCTACAACTTCGGCGACCCGGATTCCCGCAATGACGCGGACTCGGCGCCCCACACCATGCACGGTGTCGTGATCAACCCGTTTTTCGAGTGGGACGGCGACCGCCAGCTGCGGATCCCCTACCACGAGTCGGTCATCTACGAGGCCCACGTCAAGGGCCTGACCGAGCTGCACCCCGAAATCCCCGAGGAACAGCGCGGCACGTACGCCGGCGTGGCCCACCCGGCCGTCATCGAGCACCTGAAGAAACTCGGCGTCACGGCGATCGAGCTCATGCCGGTGCACCAGTTCGTCAACGACGGCACTCTCCAGGAGAAGGGTCTGAGCAACTACTGGGGCTACAACACGATCGGGTTCTTCGCCCCGCAAAACACCTACAGCTCCACCGGCGACGTGGGGCACCAGGTCCAGGAATTCAAAGCCATGGTCCGCGACCTGCACCGTGCCGGCATCGAGGTGATCCTCGACGTCGTCTACAACCACACCGCCGAAGGCAACCACCTCGGCCCCACGCTGTCCTTCAAGGGCATCGACAACCAGGCCTACTACCGCCTGGTGGACAACGACCTCAAGCACTACATGGACTACACCGGCACCGGAAACTCGCTCAACGTCCGGCACCCGCACTCCCTGCAGCTGCTGATGGATTCCCTGCGGTACTGGGTCACCGAGATGCATGTGGACGGTTTCCGCTTCGACCTCGCCTCCACCCTGGCGCGGGAGTTCTACGACGTGGACAAGCTCTCCACCTTCTTCGAACTCATCCAGCAGGACCCGATCGTGTCCCAGGTCAAGCTGATCGCCGAGCCGTGGGACGTCGGCCCCGGCGGCTACCAGGTGGGCAACTTCCCGCCGCAGTGGACCGAGTGGAACGGCAAATACCGGGACACTGTCCGTGACTTCTGGCGCGGCGAGCCCTCCACGCTGGGTGAATTCGCGTCCCGCCTCACCGGCTCCGCCGACCTCTACGAAAGTTCCGCCCGGCGCCCGGTGGCCTCGATCAACTTCGTCACCGCGCACGACGGCTTCACCATGCGGGACCTCGTCTCCTACAACGAGAAGCACAACGAGGCCAACGGCGAAGGCAACAACGACGGCGAATCGCACAACCGTTCCTGGAACTGCGGGGCCGAAGGGGACACCGACGACGAAAAGGTGCTGACCCTGCGCGCCCGCCAGCAGCGGAACTTCATCGCCACGCTGCTGCTTTCGCAGGGTGTGCCGATGGTGCTGCACGGCGACGAGCTGGGCCGTACCCAGCAGGGCAACAACAACACCTACTGCCAGGATTCCGAGCTGAGCTGGGTGCACTGGGAGGCCATGGACCAGCCCCTGGTCGAATTCACCGCGTTCGTCAGCAAACTCCGGCACGACCACCCAACGTTCCGGCGCAGCCGCTTCTTCGACGGCCGGCCGGTGCGCCGCGGCCAGGGCGAAAAGCTGCCGGACATCGTCTGGCTGAAGACCGACGGCACCGAGATGCTGCCCGAGGACTGGGGCAGCGGGTTCGGCCGGACCATCGGCGTCTTCTACAACGGCGACGGCATCCAGGAACAGGATTCGCGTGGCCGCAGGATCACCGATGACAGCTTCATCATGGCCTTCAACGCGCACGACGACGTTGTGGACTTCTGCCTTCCCTCCGACGAGTACTCGCAGTACTGGGAAGTCCTGATCGACACCGCCGCCCAGGCCGACGCCTACGAACCGCTGAAGGCGGGTGCCACGCTGAGGCTGGACGCCAAGTCCATGGTGGTGCTGCGCGCCTACTCCGGCCCTGAGGCTGAAGTGGACGTGTCCGCGGCCGCCTCCCTGGCTTCCATGGTGGAGCAGGAGGAAGCCCAGGAGGAGATGGTGGAAGCGCAGACCAAGGCAGCGGAGGCGAGCGAAGCGAGGGCAACCAAAGCGGGCGGGGCGAAGGCGGCCAAGAAATGAGAACGCCCGCTTCCACTTACCGGCTGCAGATCCGGCGCGGCTTCACCCTGTTCGACGCCGCCCGCCAGGTCCCGTACCTCAAGGACCTCGGCGTCGACTGGGTCTACCTGTCACCCATCCTGACGGCCGAACAGGGTTCGGACCACGGCTACGACGTGACCGATCCTTCCGCGGTGGACCCCGAACGGGGCGGCCCGGAAGGCCTGCTGGCCCTGTCCAAGGCCGCGCGGGAGCACGGCATGGGCGTCCTGGTGGACATCGTGCCCAACCACGTGGGTGTTGCCACGCCGGTCCAGAACCCCTGGTGGTGGTCCCTGCTGAAGGAAGGGCAGGCCTCGCCGTACGCCGAAGCGTTCGACGTCGACTGGGACCTGGGCGGCGGCAAGGTGCGGCTGCCGATGCTGGGCTCGGACGCGGACCTGGACAAGCTGGAGATCAAGGACGGCGAGCTCCGGTACTACGACCACCGGTTCCCGATCGCCGAGGGCACATACGCCGACGGTGATTCACCGCAGGAGGTCCACAGCCGCCAGCACTACCAGCTGATGGACTGGCGCCGCGCCGACGCGGAACTGAACTACCGGCGCTTCTTCGCCGTCACCACCCTGGCCGGCATCCGCGTTGAGGAACCCTCGGTCTTCGACAAGGCCCACGCCGAAGTAGGCCGCTGGTTCAACGACGGGCTCGTGGACGGTCTCCGGGTGGACCATCCGGACGGCCTGGCTGATCCCGCCGGCTACCTCCGGTGGCTCAAGGACCTCAGCGGCGGCGCCTACGTCCTGGTGGAGAAGATCCTGGAACCCGGTGAGGTCCTGCCGCAGGAATTCGCCTGCGAAGGCACCACCGGTTACGACGCCCTGGCGGACGTCGACCGGGTCTTCGTCGACCCGGCCGGGCAGCAGGCGCTGGATGCCCTCGATGCGAAGCTGCGCCCGGCTGCGCTGCCGGCTGACTACGCGGAGATGATCCGCGGCACCAAGCGCATGATCGCCGACGGCATCCTTCGGTCCGAGGTGCTGCGCCTGGCCCGGCTGGTTCCCGAGTCCTACGGGCTTGAGCTGGACCAGGCGGCGGACGCCGTGGCGGAGATCATTGCCTCCTTCCCTGTGTACCGGACGTACCTGCCCGTGGGCGCGGAAATCCTCAAGGAAGCGTGCGAGTCGGCTGCGGCGCACCGGCCCGACCTGGACGTCGCGGTGGGTACACTGCTTCCGCTGCTGCTGGACCCCGCCAACCCGATCGCCATCCGCTTCCAGCAGACCTCCGGCATGGTCATGGCCAAGGGCGTGGAGGACACCGCGTTCTACCGCTATACCCGGCTGGGTACCCTGACCGAAGTGGGCGCCGAACCCACCGAGTTCGCGGTGTCCCCCGAGGAGTTCCACCAGCGGATGCAGCGGCGGCAGCAGGACCTGCCGCTGTCCATGACTACCCTGTCCACCCACGACACCAAGCGCAGCGAGGACGCCAGGGCGCGGATCTCGGTTCTCGCCGAACTTCCCGGGGAGTGGGACGAAACGCTGGAAACGCTGCGCGGTCTGGCCCCGGTCCCGGATGGGCCGTACGAGAACCTGCTGTGGCAGGCCACTGTGGGCGCCTGGCCGGCCAGCCGGGAACGGTTGCAGGGGTACGCATCCAAGGCGGCGCGCGAGGCCGGGAACTCCACCAAGTGGACCGATCCCAACGAGGACTTCGAAGCGAAGGTGAAGGCCGCCGTGGACGCCGTCTTTGACGATCCCAGGGTTGCCACGGTGGTGGACGACTTCGTGGCCCGCATCGACGCTTTCTCCGCCGCCAACTCCGTCTCCGCCAAGCTGGTGCAGCTGACCATGCCCGGCGTCCCGGACGTGTATCAGGGGAGCGAGTTCTGGGAACGCTCGCTCACGGACCCGGACAACCGCCGGCCCGTGGACTTTGGTGCCCGCCAGGCAGAACTGGCAAAGCTCGACGCCGGCACGTTGCCGGCCGCGGGCACAGAGTCCAGCAAGCTCCTGGTCACCTCCCGTGCCCTGCGCCTGCGCCGGGACCGGCCCGAGTTGTTCCAGGGCTACGTTCCGGTGACGGCCACCGGAGCCGCCGCCGGACACCTGCTCGCGTTCTCCCGGGGCGCCGAAACATCCTCGGGCGCCCTGACCCTGGCCACGCGGCTGCCCGCGGGACTGGAAGCCGGCGGCGGGTGGCGGGACACCGCCGTCGAACTTTCCTCCGCCATGCGCGACGAACTCACCGGCGCCACCTACGGTGCCGGGCCCGTTTCCGTGGCGGAGGTCCTGGGTACCTACCCGGTGGCCCTGCTGGTGCCCGTGAATGGAGAAAAGGCATGACCCTGGTCAACGCTGGACCCGAGCGCTTCGACGTGTGGGCGCCGGAGGCTTCATCGGTGGTTTTGTTGGCTGACGGCCGGCACTATCCGATGCAGAAAAAGGACACGGCGCCGGGCTCGGAAGGCTGGTGGACGGCGCCCGACGCCCCGGCAGACGGCGACGTGGACTACGGCTACCTGCTGGACGGGGACACGCATCCGCTGCCCGACCCGCGGTCCCGGCGCGTGCCGAACGGTGTCCACGAACTCTCACGGACGTTCGACCCCGCAGCCCATGCCTGGCAGGACTCGGCCTGGCGGGGGAAGGACCTGCAGGGCTCGGTGATCTACGAGCTGCACGTCGGCACCTTCACGCCCGAAGGCACCCTCGACGCCGCAGCGGAAAAGCTCGGATACCTGGCGGACCTGGGCATCGACTTCGTGGAACTGCTGCCGGTCAACGGCTTCAACGGCACCCACAACTGGGGCTACGACGGCGTCCAGTGGTACGCCGTGCACGAAGGCTACGGCGGCCCGGCGGCCTACCAGCGGTTCGTCGACGCCGCCCACGCTGCCGGGCTCGGCGTCATCCAGGACGTGGTCTACAACCACCTGGGCCCCAGCGGCAACTACCTGCCCAGGTTCGGGCCCTACCTGAAGCAGGGTGACGCCAACACGTGGGGCGACTCCGTCAACCTCGACGGTCCCGGCTCGGACGTGGTGCGCGAATACATCCTGGACAATGCAGCGCTCTGGCTGCGGGACTACCACGTGGACGGGCTCCGCCTCGACGCCGTGCACGCCCTGCGGGACGAGCGCGCCGTGCACATCCTGGAGGATCTGGGCGCGCTGGGTGACGCCGTCGCCGCCGAGACGGGCCTGCCCAAGACCCTCGTCGCGGAATCGGACCTGAACAACCCCCGCCTGATCTACCCGCGGGAGGCCAACGGGTACGGCCTGGCCGGCCAGTGGAGCGATGACTTCCACCACGCCGTCCACGTGGACGTCAGCGGCGAAACGACGGGTTACTACTCGGATTTCGAGTCCCTGGGCGTGCTGGCCAAAGTCCTGCGCGATGGGTTTTTGCATGACGGCAGCTACTCCAGCTTCCGCGGCCGGCACCACGGCCGGCCCATCAATGGCGGCCTGGTACACCCGGCGGCGCTGGTGGTCTGCAACCAGAACCACGACCAGATCGGCAACCGGGCCACGGGGGACCGGCTCTCGCAGTCGCTCTCCTACGGACAGCTCGCCGTGGCCGCGGTCCTCACGCTGACCTCCCCGTTCACGCCCATGCTGTTCATGGGCGAGGAATATGGCGCCTCCACGCCGTGGCAGTTTTTCACATCCCATCCCGAACCGGAGCTCGGGAAGGCCACCGCGGAAGGGCGCATCAAGGAGTTCGAGCGCATGGGGTGGGATCCCGCCGTCGTGCCTGATCCGCAGGACCCGGAAACCTTCCGCCGGTCCAAACTGGACTGGTCCGAGGCCACCACCGGTGACCACGCGCGCCTCCTGGAGCTGTACCGGTCCCTGACGGCGCTGCGCCGCGGTCATCCGGAACTGGGCGGGCTTGGGTTTGGTGGGACGGAGGTTTCGTACGACGACGACGCCGGCTGGCTGCGGTTCCGGCGCGGATCCGTCGAGGTACTGGTGAATTTCTCCGACGCGAAGGCGGAGCTTGACGGCGTTTCGGGCGCGGTGCTCCTGTCGACTGACCAGGAGGCGGCCCTCGACGGCGACACCCTGGCATTCGGCCCCTGGAGCGCTGTGATCCTCGGCACACAACTGGCAGGATAGAAATATGACTTATTCAGCAGCGGAGAACCGCTACGACTCCATGCCCTACCGCCGCGTCGGCCGCAGCGGACTGAAGCTTCCGGCCATTTCCCTGGGCCTCTGGCACAACTTCGGCGACGACAAGCGCTTCGACGAACAGCGCGCCATCCTGCGCCGCGCCTTCGACCTGGGCGTCAACCACTTCGACCTCGCCAACAACTATGGCCCGCCCGACGGGTCCGCCGAAACCAACTTCGGCCGGCACCTGCGGGACGACTTCAAGCCGTACCGTGACGAGCTGGTGATCTCCACCAAGGCCGGCTACTACATGTGGCCCGGCCCCTACGGCGAGTGGGGTTCGCGCAAATACCTGATCTCCAGCCTGGACCAGTCGCTCCAACGGATGGGCCTGGACTACGTGGACATCTTCTACAGCCACCGGCCCGATCCCGAGACCCCGCTGGAAGAAACCATGGGCGCCCTGGACTATGCCGTGCGATCCGGCAAGGCGCTCTATGCCGGCATTTCCTCCTACACCCCGGAGCAGACCCTTGAGGCCGCCCGGATCCTCAAGGAACTGGGCACTCCGCTGCTGATCCACCAGCCCAGCTACTCGATGCTCAACCGCTGGACCGAGGACGGATCGCCGAACCTGTACGAGGTGCTTGACCAGGTGGGTGCCGGATCCATTGCCTTCTCGCCCCTGGCACAGGGCATGCTCACCGACCGCTACCTCAACGGCATCCCGGCCGATTCCCGCGCCGCGAAGGCCCGGTTCCTGTCCGAGGATTCAATCACCGAGGAGAAGCTGGACCGGGTCCGCGGCCTGCAGGGAATCGCGGAGGGCCGCGGGCAGTCGCTCGCCCAGATGGCCATCGCCTGGATCCTGCGGGACCAGCCCAAGGGTTCGCCTGTCACGTCCGCCCTGATCGGCGCCTCCAGCGTCCGGCAGCTGGAGGACAGTCTCGCCGCCATCAACAACCTGGCCTTCACGGACGAGGAACTCAACGCCATCGATGAATTCGCGGTGGAGTCGGACATCAACCTCTGGAAGCAGAAGGCCTGACAACGGCTTTCCTACAGCATGTTTTCTTACGGCGGGACCGGGCGCACGGCGCCCGGTCCCGCCGTGTTGGGTAGTATGAAAAGGCGCCGCGCGGCGCCGTGCCAGCCGGCCGCCGTCGTACTTCCCGCGAAGTCACCCCCGGCCGGCTGACGATCGTTCCAAAGGAGTTCCGTGTCTTCACATCCGATTCGTGTCGCAATCGTTGGCGTGGGTAACTGCGCCGCCTCGCTGGTCCAGGGCGTTGAGTACTATAAGGACGCTGACCCGAAGGCCACCATTCCTGGCCTCATGCATGTTGAGTTCGGCCCGTACCACGTCGGTGATGTGGAGTTCGTGGCGGCGTTCGACGTCGATGGCAAGAAGGTTGGCCATGACCTCGCCCATGCCATCGGCGCCAGTGAGAACAACACCATCAAGATCGCCGATGTCCCGCCGACCGGTGTCACGGTCCAGCGCGGCCACACCCTGGATGGTTTGGGCCGGTACTACCTGGAGACCATCGAGCAGTCCACCGAAGAGCCGGTTGACGTTGTCCAGGCGCTCAAGGACGCCAAGGTTGACGTCATGGTCTGCTACCTGCCGGTCGGTTCGCAGGAGGCCGCCGAGTTCTACGCGCAGTGCGCCATCGACGCCGGCGTGGCGTTCGTGAACGCCCTGCCTGTCTTCATCGCCGGCACGAAGGAATGGGCTGACAAGTTCACCGCCGCCGGTGTCCCGATTGTCGGTGACGACATCAAGAGCCAGATCGGTGCCACCATCACGCACCGCGTCATGGCCAAGCTGTTCGAGGACCGCGGCGTCACCCTGGACCGCACCTACCAGCTCAACGTCGGCGGCAACATGGACTTCAAGAACATGCTGGAGCGTGACCGGCTGGAGTCCAAGAAGATCTCCAAGACGCAGGCCGTCACCTCCAACGTCGAGGCCGAGCTTGCGGCCAAGGACGTCCACATCGGCCCGTCCGACTACGTGCAGTGGCTTGATGACCGCAAGTGGGCGTTCGTGCGCCTGGAGGGCCGGAACTTCGGTGACGCCCCGGTGTCGCTGGAGTACAAGCTGGAGGTCTGGGACTCGCCCAACTCGGCCGGCGTGATCATCGACGCGATCCGTGCGGCCAAGATCGGCCTGGACCGAGGCATCGGCGGCCCACTGCTGTCCGCATCGAGCTACTTCATGAAGTCCCCGCCGGAGCAGTTCAACGACGACCTCGCCCGCGAGAAGGTCGAAGCCTTCATCCGCGGCGACCTCGAACGCTAACCGCTCCTACAGTTCTTGCCGGAAGCGCTCCCTCACCTCCGGGTAGGGGAGCGCTCCCGCTTAACACGCCCGCTCACTTCTGACAGGTCTTCCACTCACCCCTGCTCACCTTTGACGCGTTTACCCGGAACGCCCGCTCACCTTTGGTAGCTTTCGGGCGGACGAGCCCTCACTGGAGTGGGATTTGTCCGGCTCCATCTAATGCCTGTTAGCGAATCCCGAATTGACAGTGGAATCCGCCACGGAACTCCTCAAAGCCCGCTTGATCTTCTTGATGGCGGGGGCGAAATCGTCCTCCTGATCGGCCTTGTCGATGATGACAACGGTCCACCCGGCCGCATCGAAGGACCTGTCCCTCCTCCGATCGCTTATTCGCTGCCGTTCGCGGAGGTGGTGGCCGCCGTCGTACTGGATGGCAATTCTGCGGAGTCGAAAGCCGAGATCGCAGGAGGGCGATCGGGAGTCCTCAGGACGAAGTTTTAGCTGCAACTCCGGCTCGGGGAGGCCCGCATTCAACATGGCTAGTCGAAGGAACGTTTCAGGAGCAGAGTCGGATCCTACGCGCATCAAGTCCAGTGCGTTTCTCGCTCGGACTACCCCTTGCAGGTTCGGATGCCCGTCAATGAGCGACCGGAGTTCCTCAATTGTTGCGTAGGGGCTCTCCCTGCCTTCTTCGAGGTCAGGACGGGGCTGGCGAATCAGTTCGTCTCCCATCGCCACCAAGTCGCCCAAGGGCAACTGTCTTGCCATGTCCAGCCACGTCCGCGCCCGGGTGCTGAACCAAATCCCCTCGACAAACTCAACTTCGCCAGGCCGCACTATGACCCGATGACCATGAATTCCTTTCCTGCGTGCTCCCGGAAGTGCCGTGGGCTTGCTGAGATGCAGTTCGTTGGAGTCGGACAACCAAGGGGGCAAGACAGAACTGCGAAGTCGAGCCGCCGTAACATGTGAAATCCATGCTCCTGGCGTTGCCTCCGACAATGCGCGGGCGGCGTCCTCAAGATGGAAGTTCCACGCGGCGGGGCGATAGAGTCCCCGACTGACGTGTTCAACGTCAACGCGCCGCAAGCGGTTGTGGTTCAGGCCGGCGCTCTTGGATCTTTCGACCGTGAAAGGCCTGCTGGCCAAGTGTGCGGGCAAGGGCAGATGGGGTCGCATACTGCATTCTCATGCAAGTGGCCGACAGCTGCGCGGAGTTATCCACAAGCCCCTGCAGTCCAAGAACGGAACTTTGGCCGACGT